>JAKBQK010000282.1 GCA_021835265.1 Thermoplasmata archaeon | reverse complement strand
CCAAGACAGAATCAGTCAGGTAGCAGAGACATAAGAGGTCACATAACAAAGCATGGTCCTTCAATGCTGAGATTCATACTTGTAACAGCAGCACATTCTCTAATAAGATATTCAAGGAAGATAAAATATCAGAAAACAGTCAGTAGTTGAAGCATGAAGTCCAACTTCTTTAAACGCGGAGGATATCACATTTTATTTAATTTGACTGCGTAGCCTTTTTTCCGAATAGCGTTAATAACTCTTTCCTGTCCGAAGCCATATTTCACTGCAACAGCATCGTGCGAAATTCTTTCTCCGAAATAATTCTGAAATTCCTTTAATTGGAGAAGATTGTCCAATATATTTCTGTCCTTTACTTTGACTATGAATTGAGCAGGAATAATACTTATCTCATCCTTTTTTTCGTTCACATCCAAAATTAATCTTTTAACATTATCCGGAATTCTTGTTCTGCTGGCCTTTGTGAGGAAGTCAAGCACCCCGTCTAAACTGCCAAATTTATTAAGGTATCTGAGAAGGGAAGCCTTTGTTATTTTTGACACGCAGACTTTGTCTACGGAATCAATATCAGAAAATTCTGCAATAGTTAGGATATCATGAAAATTGGCAGAAATATCAATTAACACTTCAAAGTCCGGGAGCACGGATAACGAAGAGGTATTCTTATTACTGTGTGTTTCTTCTTTTTTGAAACTATGGGTCATTAATGATTCATCGCTTTTTCGGGCAGCAACAAAACTTTCTTCTCCAAAATCTTCAGAACTGCATACCAAATTTCCGAACAGGTATTGTTTTCTCAGTTCTTCCTTCAGTTCCTGAAAAAGAGTATCCTTCAGAAACTGTTGAGGATTACTCAAAAAATCACCCTCAATATGCTTCGCGCCGAAGTAGCTATACGTAGTATCCAATACAAGGAGTCTTTCAGCTCTGAATATGAGTAACAGTTGATTATCATTCAACAGATCTGCCACAACGTCTGATATTCTTACCGGCTCTTTTATAAGTTTTATTCTTTGGTTAATCAGCCCTACAAATTTTTTGCCAATTTTCTGATATTGATCTACGTAAGACCAATCATCACGAATTAAAACCGCTTTTTCCAGGGTTTCTTTCAAAATGGCGCTATTTTCCGGTTTTTTCATTAGTCGAAGAGCACTATCTGTCAACGCATAATTTGTAGTAGAGCCATCAATCAGCTTGGCATTTTTAGTTATTTGCAGAAAAAATTCGATCATTTCCGATTTTAGAGAAACAAATTTTGATAACGTTTCTGCATTTCTGCGCTTGCCTGATGCAGAAAGAAAAGATATACTCACGAAGAGCTTTTTTATCGTAAGCATTAAATTCTCCATCTCTATCATTTTTGGTTTTTCAACGTTATTATTCGCAGCTGGTTTTTTCATAATTAAAGAGTTGAAATACTGAAATATTTCATCAGGTACGATAGCCATGGTTTTTACATCATACATACCAAGTGCGAACCCAACCAGAATCCCCTTCTGAAAAAGAGAGACAGGATAAAGTTTAAAGTTACCACCATCGTCTGTTGATATTCTGTTTGCTGGAACCTTATTACCAGTTTTTATTATGGATTGCAGTTCAGGGACGGAAAGTGTACCCAAATGTGCATTGGTTTTTACCAAATTATCGATTTTTATTGGTAACTCGGATATATTTTTTTCAACATTATTAATTATGGCTGCAAACAGATCAGAAATGGTGAAAATATTATTGTTATAAACAGATGTTTTCATGGATTCACACATTTTCTTGATGAATTCGAGGTTATAGTTATTGAGCGCCTGCAATAAACTTGGCCTTTTATTGTAACTATACAATCTCTCAAGCAATTTTTGTTGCAAGACCATATATTCCACCGGAACGATATAAAACTCAGCTTTTGCTGGTGAAGGCACACCAAAAATCAGTAATTTCGATATACATCTCGAGAGAAAATCCTTTGGCGCACTCTTAATTTTTTCTTCTAGTGACAATTGATACGTATTTGACCAAAATATACCATCCATCAGGATTTTCTCTTCCCAATTTAAGCCATTTATTCGCGTTAGAAATTTATTTTCATTGATTAGGTTATCACGTATTTTAGAAAAGTCTGTTGATAAATCACCCGGAAGCACTTTTTGATATTTCGAACCACTAACTGGTGATTCTCTGGCTATATATCGTAAATACTCTGGATCTAATTTACTTAATATTTGTGGTATAGTCATCATTTTTTTTGAAACAATAATTTCACTCAAATTATCGTAAGTCTGATCTGCGTTTATAATATAGATTTTGCTTAGAGCAATTGTAAATAGTTTCCACTTCGGAGAGATTCAAAATCACAGTAATTGAGATTTTTTTAATATCTGCAAACATTAGAAATTCATTTTCATAGTAAAAGGTACCTGAAAATACATATTCATGCAATATTCTCCATAATACTCCGCGTTTCCAGTGAAACAACACATGCAAATAAGCAATGAAAAGATTATATCCTTATTTTTGCTAAAGATAGATACATGAAACCAGTTAAAGATAATGAAGATTCTGCTGTAAGTGAAATTATAGGGGCATTATTGCTTTTTGCAATAGGAACCACCGTACTTACAGGTTTCATTTTATGGTATGTTCCTTCTACGGGAATGACCAATGATCAGGGTTACCAATCAGCAACACAAAGTGCTTTTACAACACTTGACTCAAAAATACTCTCACCAAGTCTTGCTCCGGGAAGTGCAGTTTCACAGAGCTTCCCGCTGGGGGTAAGCGGTGCTCCACCATTTTCCTCACCGACAGATTCCAGTTTGTGTTATTCCAATAATTTTTCGGCTTCAATGAAGGAAAATTTTAGCTTAAGCTATTATAACAGACTTCCTGTCAAGTCAAACCTCATAGCAGCCGCAACAAATGCAACACCATCTAGCATATACAATAACATATATGCAGATAATCAGTTCTTTTATTCTGTCAATTTTATAGAAAATGGATTAACATTTGGGAACTATTGGACTGTAAGCTTGGATGGAAGGGCTGAAAGCTCCACTTCGAATTTAATAAGTTTTTCATTCCCCCAGGGAACTTATAGTTATAAAATATCCACAAGTTCAAATCAATTAATGAGTACACAGGAAGGCGCTGTTGTTGTTAATAACTCAGTAAACATACCAGTGACATTCTTTACATCTAAGTTGAATGGTATATTGGCAGAAAACAATGGAACCAGTGGTGATCTAAACAGCATAAACATACAGAACCAAATAGGAACATTTTCAAACGGAGTAGATGTAAATTACAATGAAAACTGGTTAAACGGTACATATAACTCCAGTATCAAAGCCAACGAACTGGGCTCACAGGCTTTCAGCATTTATTCATCAGAGCCAGTAAATTACTATTTGTATTACCTGATGGCAAGTCAGGATTATGGTTACCAATATTGTATTGGTCCGTACAGTGTAGTATCTTATATTAGTAACACTCCATTTGGAAAGAATATAACATCCCCTAGTTATTTTAATAGTAGCAATCAGGTTAATGAATACATTAAGGTTACACTGAAGAAACCTGTATACCTTTCCCAAGGCACATATTATCTGAATTTTTATGAGAAGGTTAATTCTCCAGAAAGTACAAACGGTCAGACAAGTTATGTTCCATTAGTACTTGGAAATGGTACAAACGGGAATGAACAACCAATTACCAATCCAATGTTGCAATGGGAGTATGGGCCCACAGAATTCGTAGGAGTAATGAGCTCTTCCCAAGTTTCTGCGGGAGTGGGAAATTCCATTGCATTCAAGGCAGAGTATTATGAGTGTGCCCCACAAGTTGCAGGTTTTTTTGGAAGCCAATTTGCTGGTTTTGATAACTTTACCATTCTCAACGATAACGAGGCAATTTATAGCAATATGCCTTATGTCTTTGTAGTTGGCTACAATGTAACTGGAATTTCTGAAAAAGTCACGTTTAAAGAATCAGGATTGCCAACAGGGCAGGAATGGAATGTTTCAATTAATGGAAACGCATACAATTCAATTAAATCAGAATTAAATATCTCAGAACCAACAGGTTCATATTTATATGGTGTAAATTCATCACTGACGGAGCTTGCCACACCTTCAACAGGAATGGTAAATGTAACAACCACAACGGCCAAGAATGCAGTCAACGTGACGTTTTCAACTCCAAGGGGATCAAATCCTGAGTACTATGGAATTACACACACTGGAACTCAACAAATTGTCTTGAAGCAAAAAGCAAAATTTAATTATATTTCTTTGTATCTATATAATTTTACTATACCCTCGTCTTCATACAAAAAAGGACCGTTGAATAATAACATAACCGTTACAATTTCTAATTCTACGTCCACACCGTATAAAGAAACAGAACTTTTAGACGTAAATAATACAGGTTGGGCTAAAATATATTTTTATACCAATGGTGAATATAAAACATTATATCCGGGATATTATAATATAACAGTCAGTTCCATAGATAGCATTAACAATATCATCGGTTGGGGTTTTAGTACTTCAGGAGGGTTTGACAACTATTTGGAGACAGACTCTTCAAATCAACTATTTACTGACACAAATGTAACAAAGGTATCTACTATTACAAATTACAACACTGGGGCCTCAATCCAGGCTTCGAATCAGGTATTCATGCTAAGCGTTGGTTATTATAATTTCACAGAATCAAGCACCTTGTTACATAAGAATCTAACATTCATAAAGTCTGTTTCGGGGGAGATACTATCAAACGGCTTCACTCAGTTCACCTACCAGGCAGTATTTGCAATACAGGATGGATCCTCTCTAGAGGCTTCCAAAGGTGTGACATACGCAACAGTAAACCCACTACCTATTCAGATAGCTGGAAATAAGAGTAATGTTGCTTTTGACAGTAATATTTACTCAATAGATGTTATAAAGGCAATTCCAACAAGTATTTCAGGTGACGGAAGTACAATTCTTTCAATGGATTTAACAAATAGATCAGGACTTAATTACACTATAAATGACAGTTACTTCTTTTCTTATGGGACTTCATCAATATATGCTAAAGTTGTTAACATTACGCTTACGAAGTTTAATTATACTATATCGAGCCAGTTTTCAAAATATTGGGCAGATTCTTTTTTCACACAACTCCCGGTGAACAACTCGGACAAAAGTAATGCTCATTTTAATGTTGTTATCAGATCAGTAAATGCTTTTAATATCACGTTAGGTTATGATAGACTATACTTCTCTATGAATAATACCGCATTGCCGAACGGGCTTTCTCTATATTCGATATCAAATCTTTATCAGAGTTATCTCGTGACTCAGGTGTGAATCTTAGTTGGTTACGACAATAATCTAATATTAACTACGGATTTAAAATGAAATGTTTAAATACCGAAAATACGATGAACAAACATGGGTGACGAGGAACAGCAGGAGCAACAGGAAATAGATACCCTGAAGGAAAATTTACTCAACAATCTTGTGAAATTAAAGCTCCGGATAATCAGAAAAT
>JAKBQK010000517.1 GCA_021835265.1 Thermoplasmata archaeon | reverse complement strand
TAATGATGGATATAAATGAGGAATGGATCACTGGAAGAAAGTATATGAGCTTGGAGGTAGATTAGGGTTTGTAAGGGGCCTTTTCGAATTTACAGCAAATCATGTACACTATCGACTAAAGTATCGCGAAAAAATTCACGCCATTGCTAGAGCTTTTGTTTTGATAATTTGATTACAAAAAATGGTTTGAAATAAGATTCAATGCGAAATTGTTCCATAAACTCCTCGTCATGTTGCAATAGAGCACTTTGAATCCATTTTCTTGGATCAAGAAATCAGATCTTATTGCCCTGGTTATCTCCTCAATAACTCTTTTCATGCACGAGGAATATTTTCACTGTTCATATCTTTCCATACTCAAGAATATGCTTCATTTCATTTTTCTATTCTGTTTCGTTAGATCATTTCTGCAATTATGGATATCGTTGAGATTAGGGATTTCTTTCACACGCCTGAACAGTGACTCAGGACGAAAAGACAATATCCTTTTATTCTTTCTCTTTCCATGAACTGAAACGTTATCGTATTGAGCAAACAAAGTCCATAATCTCTTCAAAATGTATTATTGCATGGTGTTATGCAACATAAGTCTACCTTGGAAAAGATTTATTAGTTCATTAGCACATACGTTTAAATGTCTCAGATAAGTTCTATCGAAAGCTTAGTTGTGGAGAAGAAGAAAATAAGTGAAATCTTGGGCCCTTGGATTGAAACACTGAGGATTCCGGTGGTTCAGCGTGAGTTTGAGTGGGATGAGAAAAAAATTAAACTTTTTATTGACTCAATTGTTAATTCGTATCCCGTTGGTACCATTATCCTTTTGGAAACATATGAAGAGTTACCGTATGCAAAGGTTGTAGGAAAAGATGAAAATCAAGATTCAGAGGGACCATTCAGATATGTGATCGATGGGCAGCAGAGGCTGTTGAGTCTTATTCTACTTTCTAATTCTTGGAAAATTACCCGAGGTGGGGAGTTAATAGAGACGGAACCAATTTCATTTAATCCTTCATCGAGAGAGTTTAGAATAGGGGGAAGTATAGGGATACCCGTTTCACTGCTTTTCAATGCTTCTCGAGGAAAAGTATCTGCTTTGAAAGACCTGTCCGCTAATTACAAGGATTATGAGGAACCATTGGAATCAATAGGGAGCAAGATTTCTAACTATGAGCTTCCTATTTATACACTAAGGAGCAAAAGAGGTGAACCGATAGACCCAGAAGCAATTTCAGACATATTTACAAGAATAAACACATCCGGGGAGAAACTTGGAAACCTGGAAATTTTTCTTTCTTTTTTCGCATCAGCTTTTCCATCACTAAAGGAACTTATACTTGATCGTTACAAAAAACTCAACGGAGTGTTCGAGGATGAGTATCCTACATGGGAAGTCTGTATTCGAACCGTGTTCGGAAACTTAGGTAAAGGTCAAAGCAGGATAACTAAGAAAAATTCTTTCAAAAATACTATAAGAGAGATAAAAGATGAATACGGGTCTAAAGGCCCCGAATTAGAAAAAATAATAAATAAGACTTTTGACATTATAAGAACTGGTCTAGATCTAATTAAAGGAGAACTTGGAATATCCCATAGAAGATTCATGCCATCGCAAACTGTGATGATACCTGTCTACAAGTGGATGTTTGTAAACAGTGAGATTAAACTGGATGAAATCTCGGGTGAAGATGATAAGAAGAGAATTCTTAAGTGGTTCCTAATAGCTTCTGTTAACAATTATTATAGTTCTAGGACAGAGAAAAAACTTGACAAGAGCTTGGACTCTATTAATAAAGGGAAGCATTTTCCGCTTGAAGAGTTATTGGAGCAAATGGCATCATTCAAAGTTCAAAATAAGGTAAACGAGGAAGATATAACAACTTACGAATCAACGAATTCTTCTCAAATGCTACTTCTATCTATTCTTTACAAAAATGGGGCATCAGACTGGGCTGGACATTCACTCAATGACCCTAACGTTACTAAACAACACATATTTCCGCAAGACACGCTAAGGAAAGATAACTGGGGAAGTGAATACATAAACACTCTATCTAACTTGACATTTATAAACAGAAGCGTGAACAGCCAAATACAGGATCTTGAGCCGAAGGATTATCTTCCAAAATATGAGGGTGAGCTCAGAAAGCATATTATTCCTTTATCCAATGAATATTGGGAGTTTAGCCAGTTCAAAGCTTTCATAGATGAAAGAGACAAAATGATTAAGGAAAGCATTAAAAATCTCATGAAATCATTAGAATAGAGGTTAGATACTGTTGCAAATCGAATCATTAGAAGCAACAATCAAGGAAGTGGAGAGAAATCTAGCCAGATTATTGGACTGTATTAGTGGGTTTAACAGTAGGAGAGTCCGTTTCTTTACTTAGACAAAGCGGTAGTTGGAGCTTTTGCCTCAATGCTAAACTCTCCCCTAGTTACTGACTTATAAAATATACCCTAAAGTTGCTTTTCCATTGTTGTTTACTATCGAATATTTTATTATAATAGTAAAAATCCAGTATGGATTTACTAATAGAGATACTTCAGTATTTTATATTAATCATGCTACTCGAATTAGAAGTTTGTATTGAGGTTTTCATTACAATATCCAGTTAATATTTTGCCAATAATTTTTTTTAACACGAGTCACGTGAAAAATCTAGAGTATCATTAAAAATATTACATTTAAACAAATTAATATTCATAAGTATATTATTTAATTTGGATGAAAATCAATTAAGTGAAATTATCCCTTCTTGTATTTTATTTGGGATTCTGATTGCTGATTAAGGATTTTCTCAATTTTATCTTTAAATCTTGTTCTTTTGTAAATTAGCTTTCCCTCCTTGGCTGGCTCATCCATTGTTAAGTCAGTTGATGTTATAACGCTCATATAATTAGGTAATACAATTGGACCTATTGGATCAGAAATAGTAATTCCTTTTTGACAATTTTTATATCTATAACTATTTCCTTCTAAGTTTACATATGATCTAAATTTGGAAGGCTGGAAAAGATCGTTAATGTCATATATTATTTTGTTAATATCTCCCTTTATGCGAGGTTGATGATGTTCTCTATAGTATATCGCTTTCGCTCTTTCATTTCTGTCTTTAGAGCTAAACTTGGCATTCATTAAAAATTCCATCTTAATATTTTCATCGAAAAGGTCTCTTAAATGTTCCCTGACAGTTACCTCTACTCCCAACTCAACATCTTCTATTCTAATTACTGAATATATTTTTTTTAAAGCCTCTACAGTTTTTAATTCTGCATGAAGCCAATAAGAATCACTTTCACCATTGTTCATCTTGTCTTTAACGCTGTCCTTTGGGCTGCTGGTATATACTAAATTTCTTATGACATCATCCCTTTCGAAGTTATATTCAAGAGTTATTAGGAACCCTTCGTTGTAAATATTTAATACATCTCGATCAAGAGTCATTTTCCCGTTGAATATTTGAATAGCATTATGTAACGGTTGATAGGGAACCAAAGAAAACAATGTGTACCTTATAGGGGCAGGGAGTTCTATTGTAATTTTTCCCCCCGGGAGAAATCTCTTCTTAAAATTCATACCGGAAGTAAATTCCAACTTCGATTCATTCGATTTAAATCTTATCTCAGGATGAATGAATTCAAGTCCAGAACTTGAAAATTCTTTATGTATTAAATTAACTATCTTAATCCCCATTCTTCCAGCATTATATGCTGCCGTGGCATCAGTTAATAATGTCGATGGTTCCAATCAACTTTCCTCCGTATTAAATAATTCAAATATAGGAATCAGCACTTTTTCTGTATCTTTCAAATTAAAAGTTAAGTTTTCAATTGAAATCGGTGTATAGACATTTCCCAACATATCCATCCAGATTAAAGATAGATTTACAGTTTTTGTTTCTTTGTTTAATTCAAATGACGACATAGGGTTTAAAAATAATATTCTTTGACCTTTCATACTTTCTATTGATACCATCCAGCTTTCAAATTCTTTATTGATTGAGAACACAGAATAAAACACATCAGAGATTGTTTGTGAAATATCGTTCGATAAATTAGGATCTTTTCCTTTTATTTTTTGAAGGCCAACATTAACTCTCTTTAGAATAGTTTTATACTCTTCCATCTTTTCATATTGGTCATTTTCTAGTTCTTTACCCAATTTAAAAAATTGAATAAAATCATCAAATAAGTTAGATTCGCTTGGATAATCTTCTTTAAGCTTTCTAAAAGAATGCTCAACGTTCTTGAGAAACATTAAAGTTTCATTCTTAAAGTAGTTAATAAATTTCAAACTAGAGCCATCCCCAGGAATTATAATTACAATTGCTGTACCTAAGCCTATATTAGAAATTCTTATTTTTGGTTCTACTATAGGTAGCAATGCGCCCTTTGGCATTGTAACGTTAATAATTTTCTTGGTTTTATTTACAACAAGTTCAGGTCTGATCAGATTTACAATAAACTTTTTATCTTCAATAATTTCGGTTTCACCTAAAAATTCGATCTCGAAATAAACAGTAGCATCTACATTTGGAGAACTTGACAGGGAAGAACCTACAACAAATCCGAAATAGGCGTTCTCAATTACATTTGAAATTTCTAATTCATTTTCCATTTCGTGAAAAACGAATGAAATGTTATCAACATTATAAATATTCAAAAAATATAGATTAGAATCCAACTTAACCTTTAAACACTTAATTCTATACTCATGAGACCAGATTACGTGTCCTGAAAATTCCTGTCCTTGTAAACCATATGGAGGAAAATATATAGATTTTATTGGTTTTTCTATTTCACACACCTAATTCTTAAGTACATATAGCATATTTAATCGTTATGTTTTTGGAAACAATTAGTTGAACGAACAAAATATATCTAATACTTGATTGAACACAATTTTGGAGTATTTTATGATTTATACCATATAGAAATTTTCGTGATGGATATACATGATGAATAAATCACCATAAGGAAATATTTGATCAGTGAGAGTGATTGAATATAAACAAGATCTTTTCAAATTTACAACGAATCAAGTGCACTATCGATAAGTATTACTTCTACATGCTTTTCAAATCTCACCACAACTCAACATACCACATTTCATCAACGCTGTTAAGACGATATCATCAAAGGAAATATAGCACACTTCCCCGATGTGAAGAAGGAACTCCGGGATGGGAAGTTTTGGTCGTATTCACACTTTATTGTAACTTCCTCGTTAGATGAAGTTGGATATATTAGGTCTATTTCCCCATTCAATCAGGGGACTTTGAAACCCTCAGCATTATGATGTACAGTCTTGATAACACAAGATGCCATTTCATGGAATCAAATGTGCTATTCCCCGGGATTCTCTAATTAGGAATGGTGTTGGCATTGATCTCATCAAAGAATGAACTCTGGATCATGAGTCTACTCAATTTCTCTGGAAAAAATAATGAACATCTACAGCATGACATGTTATCCGGGTCATAGGCTCGCATTCAGGAAAGAGTGAATGATTGAAGATTATGAAAAGCGATAAGCAGAGAAAAAAGCCC
>JAKBQK010000578.1 GCA_021835265.1 Thermoplasmata archaeon | reverse complement strand
TGGCTATTTTTCAATTGCCAGAACTGGATACTTTTCGTTTGCCATAATTGGACAGAATTCACTTGCCATTTACAATTAAGAAATCTAGAGGGAAATACGTTATTTTCCACCCTTTGTTTTTAGAATGTCTTAAATATATTGAAAATTAAGGACGTTGTTAATTGTCCATAGAAATGAACTATCTGAGTTAAATAAAATAGGTTTGATGTCAAAAGTATCCAGTAACTATTACGCGTGTCTTTTATGGCTAGGAATCAATTATCGGAAACGCCTGCCAATCGTAACCCAAACCTAGAAATAATTGGTCCGTTTTTTCATTTTTTCTTCAAAATCTGACCTGCATAAGTTGCTACCATATGAAAACCAAATGGAGAAGGGAACTAATTCACTTAAATATATATCCGAGAATACCTTGATAATTTGATTCGCTGTCCCTTGGTGATTCATTACTATATTATTCTCCTTTTCTTATCAAAAATCATTTACTTCCTTTACTAACTCTTCTTCTAAAATCAAGTCCCAGAAAGATTTGACCTTCTTTGCAAGATCTCCTGTTAATAGTACCCCCATTTCTAGATTTCCATATAATCCTGGCCATGTTAAATTGGCACTCCCAAGATATGCCTTTTTACCATCAGATATGCAAAATTTTGCATGAGATCCAAGTTTTGAATCATTATCCAAATTTGCCTCTGGTCTAAAAAACTTTATGTTTTTTTTGTCTCTGAAGTTAGGATCAGAAGAGATTAATTTTATGCCAACACCTGTTGTAAAAATATTAATTTTAACATCTCGGCGTATCGCCAAATAGAGTGCCTCATAAATTATTGGATCTTCTAACTCTTTACTAGCTTGTATAAATGGCGATGCTATAATTAATTCATGTTTAGATTCCGAGATTAGTTCTATTAAGACTCCTAAAGTAGTTCTAGCGCCAAGCTTGAAGGTTAAATGAGTGGAAATTTCAGAAGGTGCGGTGATAACAAATTCTCCACCTGTTTCGTTATGGTTGTCGACATCTTCCCTTACTCTCACGTTAAAACCTTCTCAATAAAGCCCGTTCTGATATATCCTAATTCTACATCTTGTCCTCCAAAAAGGAAAGCCCTGCTGAGATTTAGATTAAAAAATTTACAACTTGTTTCGGATAAGTGCGTGCAAGCGTGGCAATTTGCTCCAGAATCTGCACATACTGGATCATAAACACACCTTTTTGAAGATAACACTTGGTCTAACCAATTATTCAAAGCTTGTTCAAACAATGAGGTAAGGGCCCCAATTGTGGCACCAAATCTATGATTACTGTAAATGCCTATTGTTAGTGTTCTAGGGAGAAGATATTCTGACAGGCCGGTTTGCTCCAAACCACAAAGCAAAGTTGCCTGTTTGACTAATATGTGGCTCAAACTATGAAGCAAACCAAAAACTAGCCTAGCTTCTGGTTTATCACTCTTGAAGTTAAGGGTGAATATTTCTTCGTCAAATAACTTCACAAAATAGGACATCTCTGAAATGTCTTTATCTGATCCTTTAGGAATTTGAGGTTTGACCCCATTTGCTCTCAACCAATCCAATACTTTCCTTGGATCAAGTCTAACAAAGATAGCATCTGCTTGGATAGTATCCACAAATATTGGGAATTTACCATGGTGCTCGTAATCTGGTGGGAAACTATTCAATATTGCCCTATTTGGGCTGTAATCCACTCGGGAGAAGCCAAAAGTTGCCTGCAATATTGGAAAATCATCGATCAATGTTACATCCCTAAGGCCCAGACGCAATAAGGTGAGATTCTTGGAGGGGGTCTCTTTCAATGTAGCTTTTTCCATCGGAATCACAGATTCTAACATCTCTTGCCCAGCTTTCTCCCACAAATCTATTTCTAAACCTGTTTTTTCAACTAACTTTTTGACTAATGATGATGGTGAATTCTGTCTAGAAATACTTTCCAGAGATGAATACAAATCTTCTCGCATCTTGAGGTATTCAGAGATTGCATTTTCACCATACCCTTTTTTCTTAAGTTCCTCTATTTCTTCCATAGACAAAGTAGTGGATTCTTTTTTGGAGGTATTATTAATGGAAAAAGTCAATTCAGATAGTGTTTTGCCATTTACTTCTGATGCCCCAAGATAAACTAAAGCAGCTAACTGGGGCCATTCTTTAGTATTAATAAGACCAGAAAGCTCTCTTTTTATAATATTTAATTGCACTATATGGTGTGAATAATAAGTCTTAGCGGCTCTAATAACGTCAATATCCATGTTTTCTGGTTTCGAAACTCCCTCGATATTGGATTTCCAATTGCACTCTGGGCATTTTCCTGCATAAACGCCCCTACTTATTCCACATTTCCTGCATGTCCAGATAAAATCTCTAAGTTTTTGGCTCCCCCTTGTGTCAAATGAAAAATAGTGCGAAGATTTGCATCGAGAACAATAAGGAGGTGTGAGGGGTTTTATAGCTCCACATCTATGAACTTTTACCCATCTAAATTGAATTAGCTTTCTTTCACCACATGCAGGGCATTTTTTAGGAAGTCTCACATCACTTCTGCTGTAATCGAAAACTCTTAGACACGAAGAATTCTGGCACCAAAGAACAAGTGGAAACATCTCAGAAACAACGCTTCTTGGCTCTATCAATACAAACTGATTCTGTTTTCTGGTGAGTGCATTGTTTAGTACTGGTCTCATATCTTCATCCCAAGCAGACACATGGTTTTGTATCGACGTTAGTATCAAATCTAAATTCAATTCTACATTGGGTTCGCCACGTATGAAAGAAACCTTAGCAAACTCGCTTGCTTTTTCAAAATCAAATACCTTGCCGGGAAGATAGTTGAACATTACTTGTTGTTTACCCCGAGTCATTTTCTTGACCATACCATAACCTCCCTATGATCTTCCCCAGTTTGACCCTCTCTCGTCCAATTCAATCTCTATTGACTCATCTACGTCTCGCAAACTGCTCATTGGTTTTGGGAACAATACATCCGATACCCAACCAGACAGGCCGATAGGATTGGAAATCTGGTCTAAGAAACCATTCACTCTTGTTCTTATCTCTTCCTTGAAATAGTTGTAATCAACGCCTGGTTGCATAGAAGACAAATATGCACCCTCTAAAATAGGGACAAAGTCATTGGCAGTAATTTCTCCGCTCATTTTCATTTTCCTTACAAATTCGTGCCTATAACATAGGTTGGGGTTGACTCCCGGATTTTTATTTGCTATTATTTGGAGAAGTATTGACATAAACAGACCAGGTAATGTTCTCTGCAAACTAAACTTAGACCATCTGTTAATTGCTACAGGTTCTACCATGTGTCCAAGAAATTCGTGTTGCTTCTCGAAATAAAGGTAATTGCTTTGGTCTCTCTCCCTTGCTGGGTGTAAGCAGTTAAAGACTATGCCGGAGTGATTTCTTCCTACTCTACTAGATGACTGTATGTACTCTCCAACCTGTCTAGGCATGCCATAAAAAATCATTGCATTTAATCTATCAACATCAACACCATGACTAATCATATTCGTCGCAAGTACTGTATCAATTTCTGATTCATTTTCAGGTTTTTGAGATTCCAATTTTTCCAATGTTGTGGAAACAATTTCTGTAGTAGTGTTCCCTGTTAATTCTGCTACGCTAAGGGCATGATTATTTTCGAATTCAAGTTCAGGGTTGATGGCATTGTCTAAATCGTTATGAATTCCAGTTAAGTCCCTAACAGAATTAAAATACACTAAAGAAACATCGTAATAGTTCAAAAGTTCCTTCCAACTATTAGAGTCTGGTTCTATGATTCCACCATAAGGATTGCTCGATATTCCTTCAGCCTTCTGCAATTCCTGTATCACTTCGTGATAAATTCTAATTAACTGAAGGATTGAATTGAAAATTGTTTTGTTATGAGGTATAATTCCCACATAAATTCTCTGAGAAACGTCAACAAGATTAATATAAAAGGAAGTACCTAATGTCGGGCCAAATCCCGGGAATATTCTAGCTCTCTTCCTGCCATAAAGATGCTCCACTTGTCTATTGTATGCCTCTATAGTCGCAGTAGATGCAATAATTTTAAGCATATCATCTTGCCCGAACTCGAGATATAGTCTTTGAAGAAAAGTTTCGTAATGAGAGTCGAAAGTGCCAAGACCCTCTTTTAACAGATGAAGTTCATCTTGAATAAATAAAGTAGGTGCACTGACGCCTTCCGGGGCACCTAAAATAAACTTTGAGTTATTGCAATCCTTCTGACAGCACTTTATCTTATAGTAACCGTGTACACTGCATCTGCCATCTACCTGACCAAAGACTAGAGCCATTTTTCTTTGGTTTCCAATACTGGCAAGTTTATCTATGGTCCCAACCATGACACTTGGTAAAAACCTGTAAATCTCATTATCAACTATGTATACTGGAATCTTCCCGTCGGGAAAAGAACATGTTGAATTTTCACATCTATGTATTAATTCCCGGCTACCAACAATAAAATCAACCTTTACGCTGTATGTTTGACAAGACGGGCACCTTACTATTTTTTTCCATCTTTGTCTAAGATTTTCGTCATTTGCAATACTCCAATTTAGGGAATCCTCTGAGTATTCTCCATTTGTGGGTTCGTAGATTTCATTTGGAGTAGACCCTTTTCCTACAAAGTAACCGACTGCAAATCCATCCACATTTTTCCCATTCAATCTTTTATCGCTTTGACTAAGCCTTACCAATTCAGCGGTTCCAACTATATCTGCGAATCTTTGCATCTGTTGAAGAGTTAGTAATCTTAACGGAAACCTTGTCCATACAGATACTCCTGCACTTTTGCCTCTAATCCTATCGAAAAAGAGTTGCATAATGGTGACAGAGAGATAGGCTTCAGTTTTCCCTCCTCCCGTAGGATAGTATATTATGTCAACTATGTCTCGACTCCTCTCTACTGACTTTGTTTTATCTCCCAGACATTCTATGTCAGGTATTTGTGATACTAAAAACACTACTTGGAATAACCTCCAACTGTCTTTTTTTATTAGCGATCTCCTACCAGCTTCCTCAAAAGTTCTATTTGTAAGCATAAATGCGTTTAAAATGTCCTTATTTTCTTTTAATACCTGAATTCCTAGATTAAAGCGATCAATTTCATCCTTAAATATTTCTAAATCTGAATTAAACATCGTCCTAAATTCTGTATCCCATTTAGGAAACTCCTTTCGGTAACTTTTTTCCTCTTGATTCCAAACAGAAACATACTCATTCATTGCATTCAATAACAGTTCCAACTTTGTGATTGGTTCTTCAGTCAATTCATGGAAAGTGATTTTTGGAGTTTCTTTAGTTACCATTCTTCTTTGCCGGAATATGGGGATATTTGTCGTGACGAATTTATCCCTTTTATCTTCATCGCCCACGACCTCTACTCCACAATTGAAGCCACGACCCCAGAGATTCCTATCATACCTAAAATTCTTCGGTGCCAAGTCCAACTCAAATGGAACAATATATGTATTAGGAAATTCGAAGAATGCTTTTGGTGCAAATAAAAAGCCTTCTTTATTGTTAGA
>JAKBQK010000414.1 GCA_021835265.1 Thermoplasmata archaeon | reverse complement strand
TTTTTTATTAAAACAAAACCATCTTTTGTACACCCTTTTAAATCTATGGTGTCGCTGAACATTTAATCCTTGGGACGATAGAGCTATTAAGCTTAAAAGAATTACCGGATAATAATTTCAGTCAATTGCCAGTTGGTATATAGACAATCATTTTAGCATTCGTCGTAAAGTACTGGGAAATTAAAAATTCATTGAATGAAATCAATGACATGAAAAACACATCAAAGCAGCTGAGGTGGTTTGCTGAAAGATTCCAGGAATCAGCTGTTCAAGCCTGATCTATATCTTGTTGCAAGGATCCTTTACAGCCTCTCTGAGGAAGGAGCCTCAAATCGTTCAAATCTTTCCGTCAGAACTGGGCTGGCATATGATCGGTTGATTAATTATTTGGACTGGATGTCCGAAAGGAATTTAGTTGTAAATGAAGAAGGACTGGTAAAAATTGCAGAGAAAGGTTTACAGCCCTACGAAAAATTAGTGAGCTGGATAATGGAGTATGTAGGAAAACTGAATTTCTCAAATAGATAAGGGAAAAAATAACCTTGAAAAATAAAAAAAATGTTGCTATGCATTGAAAAAGAGATCGTTGTCGAATACTATTTTAAATTCGCTGATCAATGAAAGAATAACATTAAACACCAATTTAGTGCCATCCATTACTAGGTCTGTTTTACAGACGGGCCATCATGAATGCAGTCGATCTAGGCACTGTTTAAACGGTGCAAATAGTGATTTAACCACGCTCTCTGGCGTCCCCAAAAGTATAAACACTCTTTCTAAGTGAAATGTTTACATCGGAGCGAAATTAGCGCCTTTGAAGTAGTTCTTACTAGAATACGAGACAATTTACGAAATTTCTTGAATTGGGATGCAACAACTCGTTTCCTATCAGGATGCTTTAACTTTAAAATTTTTTAACATTATTTTGGCGGTCTTGCTTTCTGCCATTCCTGTTATAATAATGATGTTGTTTTGAGCAATATTAGGGGCTTAATCTAGATCCATCTTATTTAAGTAACTAATTGCCAATTATGCTTTTTCCTGATGCGATCTTACAGCGGGACGCAGCAAATTAAAATACAAAGGAACGCGTATAAAAGGGTTTTTGAATGAATAAATTAAAGGCAGTATTACAAGGCTATCAAAGGTGCAGAACCACAGTATAGTTCTGATATATTATATATATGGCAACTATGATAACGATTATTGCAAATATCTGGGTTAGTCTTCTTTTAGGTACTTTGCCTGCAAGTCTTGCACCAAACCAACCGCCAAATATCCCTCCTACAATGAAAAGCGCTGAAATTATTAAGTTAAGATCCCCACTTATGGCATATCTGGCCGCCGTTATAACGCCAAAGGTTCCAACGGCCATGAGAGATGTTCCCACCGCTTGCAATATATTTAGCCCGCCTCCGAAAAGCAGTCCTGGAACTATAAGGAATCCCCCGCCGATACCAAAATAACCTGAAGCAAACCCCACAATAAGGCCAGTTAAGATCAGTATCGCCAATGATCTTGATGATTTAGAAATCTTTCTCTCGACTTGCGATATATCAATGCATTTTCGGTTTAGCATATAAATCGCTATACCTATCATCAAAAAACTGAAGAAAAATAAAAGATCGTTACCGGGGGTAAGAAGTCCGAGCTCAGAACCCACAAGAACTCCGACTACACCAGGCAAAGTGAATTCAATACCTATCTTATAGTTGACGTGTTTCTTAAGCGTATGTGGAATAAGATTCAAGTAGGCATTTATGCCAACTGCCAGTGCAGTTGTTCCAATAACGATGTGGGGGTGATCAAATCCAACAAAATATATCAATAATGGAATAGCGAGTATTGAACCTCCACCACCAATTAGTCCTAACGAAAAACCAACTAATATCCCTGAAATTATTGACAGGATGATTTGTATTTCTGTTATCGTAAAGATCTGACCTAGAATGTTATTACCGAATATCCGTCCTGAATCCTGGAATCAACTTCCACTCCACCATAAACTGGTTCCAATCCAGAAAATATATCATTCTCTGTAAGACCTTCACCTGCCATGCTCACCTTGCATATCTTCAGGGATATCGCTTCTGACCTGAGAATATTGATCTGTTCTAAAAACTGCGGGGAGCTTTTCTGACTTTTATTTGCAGCCTGCACTCCCCTTCCAAGGAATAGAAATTCAACATTTGACTTGGCATTCTTCACTGCGTTGAAAGCAAAACTGAATGCCACCATCTCAGTGTTTATGTTTTCCTTTCCCGTAACCAACATTACCAGAATTTTCGCCATTTATATTCATCTCATTACTTCATCACTATATTTCAAATTATACATAAAGTTTGTATCATTCCTCTGTTCCATCGTTTGAGTACCCAGGATATTTTGTTCTGTACCACACAGTAGTAAGAAGAAGCATAACGATTAAAACAAAGGCAGTTGCGGATACTGAAGACGGGGTTGGATCATATCCATTATAAGAGCCTACCATAAGTGCTGCGACGATAACCAGCAAAGCAGTCATCGCAATTATAAACCCTTTAACACCTTTCTCGCTTTTTCTCTGTTCTCTATTGTTATTATTCATTTAATTTACCCCCTTTGATTTACCATATAGTATCCTGCCAACTATCAGAAGACTGATTGCTACAACGACAAAAAACTCAATACTGCTTGCCGCCATCTGAAGGTCTCCACTTAGAATGTGACCGGAAGCGCAACCATCTGCCATTCTAGCCCCAAATAGTACGAGGAAAGAACCTGAAAAAACACCTACGGCTCTTTTTAGCTCATTTGGTCCGAACCTTTTCTTCCAAGTTTTCGGTACCCAGTAATTGAAAGCTTGAAATCTTCTGGAGACAAATATTGATACTAGAAAAGCGCCGAGGAGAGTACCTATATCGGTGAATGG
Organism: Thermoplasmata archaeon; assembly: GCA_021835265.1. The sequence continues at coordinate 2,649 of JAKBQK010000414.1, read as the reverse complement.
TTCCCACCCTACTGTAGCAAATACAAGTTTGCTGTAATTGTACGAGGGCAGCCACAGATATCCAACCATCCAGCTATAAGTCGTTGATTCGCCAAATATTTGATGCAAGAACATTTCAAGTACGACGATTAGTCCAATAAATGCTCCCACGAATGTCAGCATCCACTTAAGGCTGTTATTTGGCGCCCAATGCTCATTTGCATTACGAGCAAGCCTATCTCTAGGACCAATTGGCATTGAACTACCTTCTATTAATGTCTCAGTCGCTTCCTTATGCATGGATAGTTCAGGAGGGGGCATTTTATAGTCCGAATGGGTCCCAATGTAAACACAGCTTTTGCCGCCTTTGTACCTCGGAAGAAAATAAGCTACCATTAACATCAGTGCAAGCCATGCTATAGAAATCAGAAAACCATCAAATAAATTCGTGCCTACTTTACCTCCCAGATAAAGCTCGCCATAATTGTCAGTATTCACAAGCCACTGACCGGCGGGTGTTTGATACAGAATAGTCCATGCTGCCGCGCCAAGAAGACCGCCAGCTACAGCATATACTGCTTCTCTTCGCCCTTCACCCAATGCCATCCACTCTGTTCCTGGGACATAACCAGACAAAGCTATGCCGGAGCCAAAAATAACAGCTCCAAGTGCAACTCCAATAACATAGATAGGTTTTACACCGAAATGGAAACTAACACCCAAGGCCGCCAGGCCATAAAGCGCCACAGCACCTACGCCTATAGCAATTGCTATGCAATTTATGAATAACCTATCTTCCCATTTAGAAAGTCTGAGAAGTATGTCTGAATTTGAAATACCCCATAACTCAGCAAAACCACCAATTGCAGCTCCAATAAATATACCTATCCACAACGCCGCTGTGTATGATATAGTCATATTCCCCAAAAGTTTATGTGATATCTGTTTATTAATATAATTAATCTATGCATAATATTTCCACTTTTTGTGCAAACGAAAGAAAAGTTTAATAATCAATTCATGCTCTGAACAAATGCCTGGAAAATACGCCATTTCGCTTTTTGATTGGGAGACCATCCCATTGATAAAGATCATTTTAGAGAAAAATACAAAAGTAGAAAGAGTGTTCGTTCTTTCTAAGAAGAATGAAAGAATTGAAGGTGAATTGGTTGATTTATCAAGACAGTTTGACATTAAAATGGAGGTTGTGCCAATCTATGACATAAATAATTTTTATGAGGTTTACCTAATACTTGAAAAGATCTGTAAAAATTATGGATTCCCATCCTGGATAAACATCGCAAGTGGATCAGGAATGGCACTTTCAGCTCTAACCCTTCATGCTTACTTCAAGGATGCACCACTTGTAATATTCGATAAGGAAAAAAAAGCAGTAGTAAAAACCGATGTGAATAGATTAAAAAAAATAAAGATTTACAAAAACCGTTATTTTGAGCTCATTTCTTTAATTTCTGAAAAGCATCAAACTAACCTAGAGCTTGCGCATCATTTTCAAGTTTCTGTCTCTTCCATGTCGAGGAGACTTAAACACTTGGAACATCTAGAGATCGTAACAAGAAAGGGGCTGGGCATGGTAAACTCCCCATATGTATATAAGTTGACGGAATTTGGAAAAAGGCTCCTTTAATCAGAAAATTTTCATCTAACGTAGCTGTGAACCAACTTATTAGGGGCAAACTTTTCATAGAGATGTATTTTTTTCAGGAGCAAAATAGGATTCAACTAAGGAGGCGTTGTAATCTTCAGAGAAGCCGTTTATGGTTTTGATGTCAATTTCTCATTAACAGGATTTTAGGGATTCGCCGTAATTCCTATTCCTGATTATCATGTTGATAATTCAGCTAATTTCTAAGATAAAGGCATCCAGATCCATTCTGGATTCAATCATGTTAGATCATTTTTGACTTTTCAACTTTTAATAGCGTTTTAAATCCCTGTAGTTTCAGATTCCTTTATAATTACCTGTGTGGTATACTGATAAGAAAAATATAGTTTGTTCAAATACCTAAATCAAAATCATCATTCAGGTACCATCTTAAAATCGCCAAAATGAATTTAATACGATCAAGCCGGATTTGTGATATTTGTTGTCTCAATTTGTGGCATTAATCTTGTGTTAATCATGTTTATTAATTCTGACTACTCACATTTTGTCTATGTTCATAGGTATAAATCAACTTTACAACATCTGAAAAATATTGCCGTCGATAGATTTCCACTGCTCCTGTAACCAAAAATCATGTCAAGAAATGTGATATCCTGCTTTATTCGAGATTAGCGATTATCGAGGTGTAAAACCATTGTGACATTAAGTAAAACATTAAATTTAGTATTAAGATTAGAAAAAGTTGAAGAAGAAATTATACTCGGTTGATGGGATCGCTAAAAAAACTGAAATTGTAGTGGGCAGGAATCTGGCAGAGCAATATCTTTCCGAGACAGGAAAACAGGTTAGGAGTATTGTACTGATAGGAGAAGGTCTCTTCTCATCAAATAAAGAGCGGTTCAATAAATTTGTTTCTGAAAAAAAATGGATTGATTTTAAAATAATAGATGATTCGGAAATAAACAAGACCTTCAGAAATTACCAGGCAATTCTTAAATTACTTCATCTTTCACAAATAGATAGACGGAGCAGCGTCATTTATT
>JAKBQK010000401.1 GCA_021835265.1 Thermoplasmata archaeon | reverse complement strand
AGGATCTAGCTGGCGCTTCCCCATACACTTTTCTTGGAACAGCGAATTATCTTAGTCATACGGGAAGCAAGCCAATGAACATTGTGTGGAAACTTGACAAACCAATTCCTGCAGGATTCCTTGCTCTCACTAATGTTCTTGCTCCCACTTAGTGGAAGAATAGGTTATACTTTGCTTAAACTGAATGAAGTAGACAACATTTCAAGAGGTGACAAAAATAGATAGAATGAAAATATCTACAAATGGTTTGAAACTACATTCATAATTATCAACCTATCTAACTTTTCTATGATTGCATATCGAATAGACTATTTTACCTAAATTTTCAACAGTGATATGCCTACTTTTACAGAACAGATTAATTTATATATAGATATATCAATACAATTTTGATGAATAGAGCATTGGAAAGAATATTGAATGAGCCATATGAATTATCAGAAGATCAAAAGCAGGCAGTCATTTCAAGTTCTAAATATACCAGAATTATTGCCGGAGCAGGAGCTGGCAAAAACTGAAACGCTGGCGAGAAAAATATTGTATTACCTAATTTACAGAAAAGCCAGTCCTTCCTCAATCGTGGCATTTACTTTTACGGAAAAAGCTGCAGAAAGCATGAAAAGTAGGATTCACCAGCGACTCTTGGAGCTTGATGAGTCAGATATTCTAAGAAAGTTTGGTGAAATGTACGTTGGCACTATTCACGGATACTGCACTAGACTGTTACAAGATAACTATGGACTTTCCAACTACTCCGTTCTGGATGAGAATCAACACATGGCTTTTGTCATAAGAGAAGGTTATAATTTTGGATTAAACAAGGCAGAATATAACAAATACGGTTCGTATCTCATGAAATGCAAAGTTTTCATTTCTACATTAAGTGCATATTATTCGGAATTGTTAGATGAGAATTCTCTTTCCCCCGCCGATGAGCACTTCAAGACCATGTTAGAGAGATATGAAAGCGCCTTGAAGCGCCATCACAAATTGACATTTGATACTTTGATTACAAACAGCATTTCAAAGTTGAAGGGAAACAGGTCACCCATAAGCAGTTTAAAGTACCTCATTGTGGATGAATTTCAAGACATCAACAAGGCGCAGTTTGTCTTAATAAAGGAGCTTTCCAAGAACATGGAGGTTACCATAGTTGGAGATCCACGACAAAGTATTTACCAGTGGAGGGGCGGAAACCCTGAATTTTTTGACACTTTTACCAAGGAATTCGACGACGTAAAAACATATGAAATAACTGAGAACCGGCGCAGTCCAAAGGTAATTGTCGAGATGTCAAATCGTATCTCAAAAGATTTTTCAGGTGATAAGTTCAGCGATATGACATGGAAGAGAAAAGAAGAGGGATTAGTGGCCAAGATCAGATTTGAGAATGCAGAACAGGAAGCAAACGAAATTGCGGATCAAATTGCAATTTTAACAAAGAAGGATCGAATCCCATATTCCAATTTCAGTATTTTATTAAGAAGCATAAGAACTTCGGCTGACCCATTGATTAATGCATTCAAGGATAGAAATATTCCATACATTGTTGGGGGAAAGGTTGGATTATTCAAAAGAGATGAGGCGCAGGCACTCGGGATGTTTATTACCTGGCTTTCAGAAACGGGGTACTGGCAGACAGACATCTACGGAAGAGAAAAAATAAGTGGAGATATATTGAGAAAAGAAGGACTGGCTAGATGGAAAAAGGCCGTACGGTATGTTTTGAACGACGCAGACGTGCAAAATAATCTGGATCGGTGGAAGAAAAAGGTTCTGGAGTCCACTCCAACCGACAATTATGGATATAAGGATGTTCTACATGAATTACTAAACGTTCTAAACTTTAAAAAGTTGAATCAAAATGATGCTCTTGACGCAGTTATTATGGCGAATGTTGGTTCATTCAGCAATATACTTGGAGATTTTGAATCTTCATTCCGTTTGGGAGGGAGCAAAAGAGACTTTGCCGATGAGCTTTACAACCTCTGTAATTTCCTGAATGGATATGCAGTTATGTCTTATGACGAACAACCTTATGAGGAAAATGGACTGATCAATGCTGTAAATATCATGACTATACATCAGTCGAAGGGACTACAGTGGCCAATTGTTTTTCTGCCGTCTCTGGTCAACAGAAGATTTCCTTCAAAAAGGATGTCTAAACCAGAGGATATCTGGATGATAGATTCCCGCTCTATCTCTAACAAAGGGTATTTTGAAAACAAAGAAAGCCAATTAAGATTGTTTTATGTGGCAGTGACCAGAGCAATGAATGCTGTCGTACTATCCCATTTCAACATGCACGCCAAGCAGTCAGCTCACCCTAGTGAATATCTTTATTTAGTAGAGGACTTCTGCAAGTCTTTTGAGAATTTGAAAGAGATGGAGATGAATAGGTATGCTTCATTTTTACCTGAGAATCATGACCTTATAGAGTCCTTCCCGGTAAAAGAAATCATAGACTATGAAATGTGCCCATATCATTATAGACTTTCCAAAAAGTGGGGTTATATACAAGGAGTCAACACATTTATGGGATACGGAGACGCCCTTCATCATATCCTTCAACTTACTTCAAAAAAAATAAAGGATGATGGAGAAGATTATGAAACTGCGTTTGAAGAGGCCTCGAAAGAATTTTATCTTCCATACGCGTCACAAGAATTTACTCAGAAATTGCTTAAAAATGTGAAAAAGGAGTTATTAGATTACATCACTAAAAACGGAGATTTTCTGAATAATGTGCAAGAAACAGAGTTACGAATAGAATTTCCTGCAAAGCAAGCGACAATTGTAGGAAAAGTGGATGTAATTTTGCGTTCGGATCAGGGACTGGAAGTAAGAGATTATAAATCATCAGATACGGTTATGCGGAAGGAGCACTCAGAGTTACAGATAAGGCTTTATGCAAAAGGCCTAAAAGAGTTGGGCTGGAAAATAGTCAAAGGTTCAGTTGCTAATTTAAGAAGTAATGAACTGGACGTAATTGATGTATCTGAACCTCAATTGACCGGATCAATGACCAAGGCAGAAAGTGTCATAGACAACATAAGAAGCCGCAGATTTGAACCAAAACCAGGAATGTTTTGTTCGATGTGCGAGTACCGAGCTATATGTTCAAGGGCAGCTCAGAGCGGTGTTGCAAAATAAGTCATAAAAATGACTGAATACCTCCAATAAAAATACGGTTCATTTGCATTTGCTCTTCTCAATGGGATGGATGAGTAAGAAAGAAAAAATTCGTACAGATATTCCAAGATTTTTGTTAGTTCTTAAGAGTTGTTGAACTTTCAAGCTGATGCAATAATAGTGAACGGAAAAAATGCTATATTTACAAGGTCTCCGAAGTAAGAGATCATATTCATTTCACCAATCTTTGATTTTTTACAATTTGATCGTTGTACATTTTAATATCTCCTCTTTTTAATAATAGATCGATCTCATGTTGGATTCTGTGGGTTATGGTTTTTCCTGATTTCTGGTACCCGAACTGCCGCGATAAAGCTTTTATTAATCCCTTATTCGTGATGCCGTAGGATTTCTCGACCTGCATATTAATAGCTTGACGTATTTCTTCTGAAGACAGTTCGCTAATGGATCTTCGAATTTGAACACTTTTAGAAGCTGAAGTTTGCACTTTGCCAATATATTGGACTAAATTGCTTCTGAATTTATAGTCACGAGTCTTTGCAGCCCTTCCATTATAAGAATCTGAGTTTGAGGATTGAAGCGACCCGTTATCAATTTCATTATTGTTGTTTTTATAACTTGCTAGTTCTTCTACTCTGGTTGTAACTGCTTCAATTATTCTGCTTGGGTCTTTAATCCAATCGGTTGACCAAATTCGAAATATCCTCCAGCCCAACCTTTCAAGAACTTCCTGTCTTAGCCTGTCTCTGTCTCTTGCAGATCTGTGGCTGTGATAAGTTGCCCCATCGCATTCTATTCCCAAAATGTATCTGCTGGGATTCCTAGGGTGTTTTATGGCTAGGTCAATTCTGAATCCAGAGCAGCCGACTTGGCTATCAACCATAAAACCACAGGATTCTAGTTTTTCCTTAACAGACAGTTCAAATTCTGACTCTGGTATTCCAATCCCCTGTGTTTCAAGCTGTTTTGTCTGGTTCTTCGCGTAATCAAGGTAATACTGTAAAACCTCAATGCCCCTTTTCTTCGTAGTGAGTCTTGATAAATCTAGGTCCTCCGGTAAGATTGAGGAAACGACTGTAATCTCCTCTCTGGCCCTTGTTATTGCCACGTTTAACCTCCTTTCTCCGCCGACTTTGTTTAACGGTCCAAAGTTTAATGAAATATTACCATCTGGACCTTTTCCATATCCTATACTTAATATTATGAAGTCCCGTTCATCACCCTGTACCTTTTCAAGGGCCTTTATGAATAATGGCTCAACTTCATTTATTTCAGATATTCCCGATAGACTAGGATTTTCGTCAAGCTTCTTTTCCCACTCATTATTTATTGCTTGCTCCTGCGCAAGATTTAACGTGATCACACCTATACTTTTCTTTCTTCTTTCTTCAGAATTATAATGCTTTTCAAGTAGGTCACATACTTTTTTTGCTTCCATTAAGTTAGTTCTTGTTTTCCCCCTATCATAAACTGCATTTTCTAAGTAGTCGAACTTAATGGCTCTAGAAGCATCCTTTGAGTCAGTGCTTGGGAAAGTTACTAGTTTTCCCTCATAGAATTCTTTATTTGAAAAATCTATCAGCTCTTCCCGCTTGCTTCTATAGTGCCAGTTAAGAGTAGAACGATGAAAATCAGGAAGGGCTAAGCACTCACCGAGGATACTCTCCAATTGCTCGTCAGAGTCTTCATCGTCATCGTCATCTGTCAAATCGGCTTCAAAAAACCGTGTTGGCGGAAGTTGCTTTTCATCCCCTGCGACAACCAATTGAGAGCCACGAAGTATTGATCCAATTGCGTCCGCTGGAACTATCTGAGAAGCTTCATCAAAAATAACCAAATCAAACTTAAATGGGCTGGTTCCAAGATATTCAGCTACTGACAAAGGACTCATAAGCATGCACGGTTTTAAAGCCTGAATCAGATGTGGCGCTTTACTGAAAAGTTTCCTTATAGGCATCAGTCTTCTCTGCTTTTGTGCTTCCTTTAGAAGAATACCCTTCTGGGTCTGAGATTGGAGATCTTCAGTTCCAAGAATTGGCTTTGATTGTAATACCCGTTGCTTGACGATTTCAATTGCGTTTTTTTTCAATTTGCTATCGAGCTTCTTGAACTCCAATAAAATATTGTCATGTGAAGTTGACGAAAAATTAGAAAGTATCGGTACCTTAGAATAAACCTCCGCTAACCAATGCTTCCAGAATTGCTTCATAAATACTGTCTCAATATCTTCGGCCGGAATCTTATATTTTTGAATTGACTTAAGAAAGTTCGCAAGGCCAGCTTTGTTGCATTCATCTAATACTAAGTTAATCTCTCTCCATTGTTGAAAGTCTGAAACTTTATACTTAGATGAGGTCCATTTATATAAATCATCTACACTCGTATCTTCAAGTTTCTTTCCAAAGATACTAAATTCAGTGGTGAAGTTAGTGATTTCAGTAATTTTTTGAATAATTCCTTTCAGGAGAATATAGCTAGAATTAACTTCGTCCTCCAAATATTTTTTAAAGTCTGATAGTTTTTCTACCATTCTCCAGAAACCTATCCCCAATTGTCTTTTTTCGAGTGATCCTATTATTTTGTTTAACCAAGCTATAGTATCAAAAATTGATTTCAAATCTGTATCCGTACCCTTGTAAAGATTGCCCAAGTAGCTAGAAATAATTTTATCTTCGGAGTCCTTCCAGTGTTCTTGACTTTTAGTTTTAGTTGCGTATTCTAGGCCCTCAACGCATGTTTTATAATCTAATTTCTTTGAGTCTTTGGAATAACTCTTCAATACCCTCATGTCATACCTATAAGAGGATTTAAGGAATCTTAGTGGAGTGGCATAATTGTTAGTAAAGACCTCTTTGTAATGCTCTACATCAGTCGAAATAATCTCTTTTTTAAAAACTTTGGACAGAGCTTCTCTCTGCTTTTCTAAATCCTTGAAGTGTTCAATCCAGATATTCAACTTGTCGGAAAATTCAAGCATATAATCGTGAGATTGGCCTGCCAAATTTACTGGAATAACAATTCTTTCCGGTATCTTGTTTATCGATTCTACTGTTTTGTCTAGCTCGCGAATGGATTTCGGGAAAGACACGCCAAACTTTTCCTCTATACCTCTTATCCTTGTGCGAAGTTCTTCAATATCCTTACCCAATGTTGCAATTATGTTCATTAATATATCAGAAAATGTCAAATTGGTCAAGTGCTCTGATGCGAATATAACGCCGTTCCAAGGATAAGAATCCATTGAATCAATGAATTTGGAAAATGTTTGAAGTTTCCTCAGTGTAGTTATTAGGTTATCTAATTCTTTGTGGGAGACTTTCAATATGGGCGTCCAAGGAAATTGAACTTCTAGAAATGGTGCATCAATAAGTCGCGAGTAAAAACCATGAACCTTATATACTGAATAGCCAAGCTCTCCTCTTGGCCGGTGTAATTCCTTCACGTACAGGTTCAAGTTATCCCTTAATTGAATTAACTTTTCGAATTCATGTTTTGCCGATTCAGTATTGTTTATTTTCTCAGATTCATTTAAAGTTCTATTCAATTCCTGTATTATTTTAAGCTTGTCACTTTTATGACTGTGAATCTCTAGACAAGCAAATGATAAGCCAGATTGCTGCAGTCTTCTGTTAACAACTTCTAAAGCTGCAATTTTTTCACTTACAAACAAAATTCTCTTCCCATCTCTCAAACCCTGGGCTATAATATTAGATATAGTCTGTGATTTACCTGTTCCAGGAGGGCCTTGTATCACCAAGTTTTGCCCAGCTCTGACCCTAAGAAGTACCTCAGTCTGGCTACTGTCAGCATCCAGGATTGGAAATACTTCATTCGGATCAAGAACTTCATCCAGGTTATCTGGAATGTTTGGAGGTTTGTCCATCGGAATTGTGCTAATCTTTGAAAGGGATCGTATTAATAAATTCTCACAGGCATCTGTTATATGCTCTGAAAGATCGTTGTACATTACAAATTTTTTGTAACTAAATTTCCCTATTCTTACAATTCTTGAAACTGACCAGTTTGTTTCCTTCACTGATTCTTCTACATCCTTTAAATAAAGCTCAATAGTTTCACCAGACCATTCATCTGGGGGATCCGGGAGATTGATGCCATAGTCATTTTGCAATTTAAAGATAAGTGCCGGGTTAACGACAATTTCTTCTTCTACATATTTCAGGAAATATGGTTGATATCTAGATTCTCGATCTATCTTAACCGGAATTAAAATAACTGGAGCCTCAAATGTTTCGTTTGAATTTGGAGACTCGCGCCATTTAAGAAACCCAGAAGCCAGAAATAATGTATGAATTCCCTGTTCCTCCTGCCATGTGAGTAGTTCTCTTCTTAGCCTATATAAAGTGGAAGACAGCTCTTCTTCAGTTTGGTTAGTTCCAAGATCCCCTTCTTTGAATATATATTTCTTCCGAGAGTCGGTTGATTCGCTCTCAAATTCTTCCTTCACAAGCGAATAGTAGTCAAATGTTAAGGATTCCCCTTTTTCAACTAAACGATTAATAAGTTCCTTAAAATATGGTAAATCAATCCTCAACATCTTTGAAGCATAGTTTTCTGAAATGAAAAGCAATTTATTCCTTTTGCTAAGGTCTAAGAGACTTTTTTTCCATCTTTCAATGGAGTCGGAAACTTTCTTACATTGATTTTCTTTTACCATTTGCACGTTCATCTTATTTACCATGATCCATGTTTGCTAACACACTGTTAAGATAAAATTTCTGGTTTAAACAAAGTATAAGGAGGTCTCTCATGATATAAAAGAAAAAAGCTTTACTTATCACACTTTACCCCCAATTATTGGTTCACCCTTTAGCTTTCTCTTTCTTCCAGCTGCAAAGTTCTTGAAGGCAGCATAAGGATACCATATTCCCAAAAAGCATATGGTAAAAAATATTGTCAAGTAAACGTCGCTTGCCTCAACTCTCAGCCAGTTGTTTATATGGTAATATCCGTCCCAAACACAGGCAACATACCACGCAGAGAACCAGAAGAAGAACGAGCTAATGACGACAAAAAAATAAGTAATGGGGTATCCTCTAAACCACCATTTGTAGGGTACGCTCTTTAAATTTCTTCGGTTGGCTAAATACCATATTATTTGCATTCCACCGTAGAAGTTTGTAAAGAACCATACCAGGTAGTAAAGGAGAAACAGTCCAAGCAGTCCTTCATAGATGGCACTGCCTGTTTCGTTGAGAATTTTACTCATATTTACACCTCAGTTCAATTAAGATGCGTCGAAACTGAGAAAATACATAGTTTGCTAGTGAGGAATGCCGTGTTCTTTGTTCTAATTGCTGCTGCCAACGAAATTTCTGCAAAAAGTAATTCCCTAGATGAGTGTGATCTAATCATTGTGTCACCCCGTCAATAACTGCCATCGCCAGCATAGACCTATTTTCGTATATAGTCACTGAAACAAATCTCATGGAACTTGTCCGAAAGATCATCCACTTGCCTATCTTCTTGGCAATATACTTGTGCCAGAGATCATTTTCCGGCACTCTCATAATTTTCTTTGGAATATCCTTCTTTGATTGTTTTTCATTTTGGTGCCATTCAGGATCAGAAACAATTAGGAATCTAGAAATTGACTTAACGCTTTGGATAAACTCCTCTAGATCAAAGCTAAAAACATAACTGTTAAGCCCGCTGATTTCAGCTTTTAAAGAGACTCTTAGTCTGTGTTGATGAACTGCGTTGTGATATTCATCAATGCAGTTACCAATATGCATAAGCTCCAGCTTTTCGGTGGATGATATCTCTATTGATGAATAGAATAAGCGCCAGCGTATTGCGTTGATATCATTCCCTCTTACAACTCTTGCTTCGTGAGTTCTGAAGTTCAGATAACTCTTAAGATCCAGAGATGGGTCAAATCCTCTTTTTAAGATGCGAAAAGTGATTAGGTTCCAATCAGAAAACGGGTACCCCCTCACTATGTCAGCGTAAGCTTCTGAAAGTGATAAGGCTTCTCCTACTTCTGTAAATATTTCTATGTATCCACCTGATTCTCTCTTTATAACAGTGTCTCCATTATGCCTGTGATATTCTGCCACTGCTTCTGCCTTAGCGCCTGCAAAGGGTAATGCTATACCATCCACTACAATTCCATTTTTTAGGTATTTCATATACATCTAACCACCAATTATAGGGCCTACTCAAAAACACATTTAGTTTCGAACAGAAGTTGAAAAAAAGTCGTGCGAGTACGCAATGAAAAAAGTATTATACAAATTATTCAGCCCTACTCCAGAATTACTTTATGGTATATTAACTTGAACTTTCTCTAGTTTGAGGGTGCATTAATATTCTGCTATATTGATTTGTTCCCTTTTCTTTGATAATCACCCCTCTCTTTAACTTTTCTGGTTGTCTTTGTATGTTCTACTATTCACCGCTGTGCGGTATTCTGACTTACATTTAACAGAGATGCCGGAGCTAGTCTAATTGGTTTGATTTCATATTTAAGATCCAGGCCAATTGTCAGTAACGTGATTATTGTAGACTTTCTCACATTAAGTGGTGATTTTGTGTGTTACAAGTCACTTAAAGTCAATACTCTATTTTTAACTAATTGATCAAACGCCTATTTTAAATCCTCCCTCTTTAAATGCCGAATTGACGGATTTTCTTTGTCTTTAGGTGAATCAGACGTAAGGACAAGCTCATCATCGTTCATGCGTATAACCACATTATTAGTTTTAGTGGCAAGTGTGCTTATTATTTTGCCGGCTCTTGCATAATTCAAGATTTTGTCCCAAGCTTCTGCAACGTCCATATCAGAAACTCAATGGCGCATTCCGCATTAAAACGAACCCCAAGATAATAGGTTAATATCTTTCTAAAAATAGAAAGTTAATTATCCATAATATCCCTTAATCTCTTATGGCTTCTTTTAACTATGACAGTGAGGTTGTAGTGAATGACTCATACCTTCAGATTAAGAATTTGAGGATAACTGATCACGAAATTAGAAATTACTTCTCAGGTGTAAGACCTGAAAATCTGCTTGTAGAGGTAGAAAAAGCCCTAAGGCTCGGAGTGACTGCTTTGAAAGCAATGGTAACAACCGAACGTATCGACTATATTGAAAAAAGCTTTAATTCCATGAATACAGAGATTCAGCATCAATTAAACCAGGCCTTTGGAGAAGATGGCAGAGTGAAGATGGTTATTGATAGATATTTTGGCGAAAGCGGTCAGGTAAGGAATTACATAGATTCTAAGCTTGGGGAAAATGGCGACTTCTCAAGGATTATTGCAGAACACTTCGGACCGGAAGGTAAGGTGATTAATGAGATATTTAACCCTGACAAGTCGAACTCGCCTTTGTGGTCGCTTAAGAAGGAGATGCTAGACGCAATTGAAAAAATTAGAAAGGATCTTGGTATAAAGGAAGCTACTGATTCCATAAAAGAAAAGACTGTTCTGAAAGGTGCAGACTTTGAAACAGAGATCATGGCAGCCCTGGAGAAAATTGCACAGAATTATGGAGATGTGCCCGATAATGTATCCACTCGTCCGGGCCTATTAAAGAACAGTAAAAAAGGAGATTTTGTTGTCCAGCTGTCAGGGAGCGATAAAAAAATAGTATTGGAGGTGAAAGAATCTAAATATTCTCTAGCGAAAATAATTGAAGAAATGGATGAGGCGATTGAAAACAGAGGCGCTGACTATGGAATTTTTGTTGAGAAATATGTGGAGGATTTACCAGATAGTGTTGGGTGGTTCAATGAATATAAGGGTAAATACCTGGTAGTTGCGCTAAAATCGCGTATTGGTCAGAACGATTATGATAATTTAGCAAATATAGCTTATAAGTGGGCTAGAATCCGAGCATTGTCTTTAGGTGCCGATTCAGATAGATCTTTTAAAGCATTGGATGTTAAGGATGAGATGACGAAAATAGGCAATTCTATTTCGAAGTTTAGGACAATTCGTACTTATTGTACAAATGCTTCTGATGCTGTTGAAAATATCAGATCTGAGGTAAGGAACATAGAAAAAGAAATAAAAGATTCGCTTGATGACGTTTTAGCTAAGATTTCACATTTATCTTCAAGTTCAGGTTAAAAGAATTCCATTAGAACCTCAGTGGTAAATAATAGCCCGAATTGATGAGATGTGTTTTGAATAATATGCAAACGAGAGTGTACTAACTAGTCCATTTTCTGGTTTATCTTCTTTTAGCAAAATAGGTATCGGGCCCTTAATAATTCTTGGTGGTTATCAGCTCTGCAGTATTCTTTTTGCAGTGAATTGTAAATTATTCTAGTTACGTTGGCAAGGAATGACTCTCAAACACTTAACTAAGCTTCATACTGCATGCAAGAAGAGTAAGATAATCAATTGTGTCAACAATTGTTCATGTACTATCGTTTCGGAAAAAACCTAGATTTCGCTCGAATGGGGACTAGACATCTCAGAATTGATACTCATAATCCTTTGCATTTGTAGAATTGCATCTACCACAGAGCTTTTTCGCAATCATTTTGTCATGATTAGTAGCTATCGCATGGACCTTATTAACATGCCACATTTTTAGATAGAACTTTTCGGAGTATGAACGTGATTTGTTAACAATTTTATCATAATTATCTAACGCTGTGCCATAGTTCTTTATTCCAAAGTATTCAAGAACTGGTCTATCGATAACCATATGAGGATTTCCAAAAACCCTCTTAATGGATATACAAGTCTTGTATCATATCGTATACTAAATCCTGCACAATGGCGCATGAGAAAAATTCTAAGTAAAGCCTTGTTTACGACCTCTTGCTTAAATTTTATTAAAGTGCATGAACATAATTGTAGATTACAGGTTGATGAGTGAAAATTGTGCAGCTTTTAATTTATATTCGAAATTATTATATTTATCTCTTTTATTTTGGTCTTAAGGCAACGGTACGAGTGAGGCTAACCAAATACTTACGTGAGCTTAAGAAGCAGTACACATACGACGTAATTAGTAACATGATTAGGGAATCGGATGATAAGTTTTCCAGGCTCTATGCGCTCCTTTCTTTAGCCGACTTATACGATGATAATAACAAAGAAGGATACTACAATCTCAAAAAAATTTTAAGTAAAGCACAGGAAAAAGGTTTTAATGGCTCATACGCCTTAATCACACATGGCCTAAATCATTCATCTGAAGCAGGTCTTGTTGAAATCGAAAAAACTGGTAATAAGAGAAATTACAGACTTAGCCCTGTATTCAGCGAATGGGTTATTGAACAATACAAAGTCCCGCGTGGCATGCTGGCAACTATTAGTACAATTCAAGTAAAAGAGTCCTAAAAGCCCATAGTACTGAATTAGTGTCATACGTTTGTCAATCATGATTATAATTACAGATAAACGCAGATGTTCTCCATTTTGATCTTTCCTTCTTGGATTAAGTATCCACGATTTATTAAAGCATCTGATATTATCACATTAAGACTCAAGTAGTCGCGCTGCCGGTGGTACTGTAACGCCTGTGTGTCCTCACTTACTTCATAACCGGCCGTATTCATCTTTGTTGATCTGCCTTTTTCATTTCTCCCTTGAAAGGCCCTATCCTCTACAGACTCAAATGTCGCCACGTGCTTCTCTAGGGTAAGAACGATTTTACGCATCTGAAGCTCGCGTTCGATGGTCAGATCCGCAAACTTCTCGCCCATGACCTTGGAATTATTCTTTGTTATGCCTACCTTGATTTCCTCCTATAGGTCAAGCTTCTGCGTCTCTAGATCATCAGCACTGGGCTTTACAGCATCTGATAACTTTTGTTTATCGGGAGGTCTTGGATCTTCTCAGATTGTTAGTCCAAAGTCCTTTGCATAACTGTATATTGTCTTCCTGTTTTTTTGTTTCTTTTCCAATTTCTTCAGCGGAGCAGCCTTTTGCAATCAATAACATGACGTTTTACAAGTTGCATGTTCTGTTTAGTTTACTTCACACGTATTTTTATCTATTGCTTCACAAGAACTGGTAAAATAATTTGTGGGGTCTTCCTAAAACCTCTTACTTAAGTTTTCAAGTATCATTAGATTAATATTACGAAAATTTTAAAATATACCATATACTATATATTTCCTATAAAGCGTTGAAGTTAATTAGGATCAGAACCAATGTGGTTTAAATGAAAAATGAAGAATATTTTGATAATGATAGTACTCAGGCAACTAGGGCCAAAGGTACAAATACCCATGTTTTTACCTTAATCCCAAAACAACTTCTAACCTTGAACGCCATTGCACCTTATTACACTATGTTTCCAATACAATTTCCACTAAGCATGTTAAAAAAAGCTCGCATGAATGACTGGGTATTGGATCCATTTTGTGGAAGAGGTACTACAATGTATGCCTGTCGATTATTGGGCTTAAACAGCATTGGGATAGATGCCGATCTGGTAGCAGTTGCGATCACAAAGTCAAAATTAGTAAATCCAACTCCAGAAAGTATATTAAAAGAAGCAAAAAATATAATAAATTCCAAAAATTCTAAAATTTTCACCAATCCAGAAGGTGAATTTTGGGATCTCGCTTTTGATCGTGAAACACTCACTGATATTTGTAATATTAGAAATAGTCTCTTAAATGATTGTAAGTCAGATGCTAGAATTGCCCTTCGAGGACTGATGCTTGGCGCATTACATGGACCAATGGGAAAATACACGCAATCTTATTTTTCCAATCAAATGCCTAGAACCTATACCACTAAACCTGACTCAGCAATTCGATTTTGGAAAAAAAACAAGTTGGCTCCTGCTCGAATTAGTGTTCTAAAAGTGATAGAGGCAAGAGCAAGACGGTTTTATTCAAATTTACCTAGTAAAACAGAGGGAAATGCTTATCTTCATGACTCACGTAAGGATTTTACAAATCGAATTGATAAGAAATTTAAATGGATAATAACCTCGCCACCTTATCTTGGGATGAATGATTATGGGATAAATCAGTGGTTAAGAGAGTGGTTTGTTGGCGGACCAGAATACCCTGATTATCGTTCAAAAAACCGACTTGCTTCCGGATCAATCCAAAAGTTTGAGAGCGATCTCAAGTCCGTGTGGAAAAACGTATCGGCCGTATCCGAAATAGGTGCTAGTCTTATTATTAGATTTGGCTCACTCCCGTATAAACCATATGATTTTAAAGGTCTTATACAAAGATCACTCGAATGTAATGGATCAGATTGGATCATTGAGAAAATTGAGGGAGCAGGTTTTTCAGATGATGGACGAAGACAATCAAAGCAATTTTGGCCTACGATGAAAAGTTCATTGGAAGAAATAGATGTTTACGCTAGGAAGGTCAGTTAATTATGTTTGATGCTACAAGTTTACCAGAGATAAGAGAAGCCATACAAAAATGCACCTTTGCTCAAAGGAAACTTCTAGAAGACTTGAGAGAAGAAGTTAAATTATTAAGAGATCAAGTCAAGACTATTAAATCAAGATCGACTACGTCTATTTCTTTAGTAGCAAGTGATGGAGGAAATAACAAACTTACCTTTGATCCTTTCTATGTCCAATTAGTCAGGGTTGTAGATTCGTATGGAAAGCAAATGTTTCTAGATGCGGTCTCTCCAGTAACGGATACAGATCAGTTAAGTTTAAGACAATTCGACTCCAAGAGAGAACCACGTACTCCTCTCGGATGGCTGATGCAAGACCTTGGAGTATCCACACTTAGCGAACTTAGCAGCATGATTCCTAGTGGAAAGACAATAAGAGAACAACCTCAAAAAGTAAGTAATTCCTGGGTCCAAGTGTATAGAGACTTAAGCGAGTGGGCAGTATTATATGAGATGATTTGCCATAAAGAATTTGCAACAGATACGCTTCTAGTTCGCGATGGGTTGCTTAGAAGCAAGATTTTTCGCGGAGATTTATTCATCAGGATGGCCGAAAAAATAACAGATTCTATTAACCGAATAAAGAAGGAAGATCATAGAAATATATATTTAGTTGGGTTAGCAAAACATAGCAAAGTAATAGAAAGATATGGATTAGCAATTGCCCTTGAAGATATTCTGCCTGCT
Organism: Thermoplasmata archaeon; assembly: GCA_021835265.1. The sequence goes on along the minus strand of JAKBQK010000401.1, from coordinate 10,157 downwards.
CACGAAGCCAGGTATGTCAGAATTCCAAGAAAAATGGAAGCTGAGGCGTACAGATGGCAGGAATGGGCTAAAGGACAGGAGGCATCTGGAAGCGAAGGCGAAAGCCCAAAATTTAACGCAGGAGACATGTATTTTGTTAGGTTTGGACCAAATGTAGGCGATACTGTCTGGCCAGTAGATATACTCTCTTCCCAAACTGACAAATGCCAACAGATATTTTCTCATTTACTCGCGGACGCACAAGATGGTTTTCCAATCCCATACTATCCGAAGTGCCTCCAAAACGCGGACAAGTTTGCTCAGGTAGTTGACTTGGATCTGGATGTCTTGCAAGATGAGGTATTGAAGGCAGTTAGGAATATTGTTGAACCTAACAGTTCTTCTCGTTTGGATAATTTCCTATTCACACAAGATTTTACATGGAGACGATATCAGTGAAGCTATTTGATGAGAAAAATAACATAGGCATTTTTAAAGGTTTTAGCGAAGGGGGACTCGAGTTTCATGCAGACCTAGTCCTACCATATAGAAGTGACTTTCAAAGTATCCCGATGCATGGTCAATTCCTTCTCGTGCAGTTAGAAGACGAGAACGAGGGCGTCTTGGGTAGGATTACTTCTTTATCGGCAGAGGGTAGGTTGGCGAGTGGGGCGGGTGAAGATTATGGGTTGAGAACTGTAGCTGATAACCGGAAAATTCCGGAGGATCTAAGGGAACAGTACTTAAAATATAGAGTCAATATTAGAGTTCTAGGAATTCTTAGATCAGTCAATGGATCAATTGTCTATGCTCCATCTCATAGAAGGCTGCCACATGTAGGAAGCAATGTTGCATTTCTTTCGGATGAAGTGCTAAAGGAAATTACGAGTGAGAACTCCAAAGGCGCTGAGATAGGCTGGCTTGCACTTGGCGAGTTCATATATGCAAAGGGAGACAAGCGATTAAAACAGTTGGATTGGATGAGGATAATAGGACCTAAAGTGACCCCAAAATTTGAGATTTCAAGTTTAATTTCTCGCAGGACATTCGTTTTTGCAAGGGCGGGTTTTGGAAAGTCCAATTTGATAAAATTGTTGTTTAGTAATCTATACAAAGAAACACCTACCGTACAGAAGCGAGCAGGCAAACAAGTACCTGTAGGCACAGTATTGTTTGATCCAGATGGTGAATATTTCTGGCCGGATGACAAGGGCAGACCAGGACTTTGTGACGTGCCTGAATTGAAGGACAAGATAGTTGTATTTACTCAACGTGGTGCACCGAGTCCGTTTTATGGATCCTTTGTTGCTGGTAATGTTAAATTAGATATTAGGAGACTGAAACCTTCAGATGTGATTTCAATCGCCTTGTCTCCCGAGAAGCAGGATCAGCAAAATGTGAGAAAACTTAAAGGACTTAACGACCAAAGTTGGCGTGATCTTGTAGATATAATACATAAATCGGGGAATTTTGCTGAAGAAGATAAAATAGGTGAAATTTTAGGACTCAAACCAGAACAGCAAGAAGCTGAAATCTACGCAGCTAGAGCTAACATGACAACTATAGTCAAGATGTTGCATGATCCAAGCAGTCTTATGATGGATATGTTACTTTCATCTCTAAAGGATGGGAAACTCTGTATCGTAGATGTTTCTCAGGTAAGAGGAACATCATCTCTGATACTTTCTGGACTGATACTACAGAAGATATTTGAACATAACCAAGGAGAGTTTACAAAACCTAATCCAGACACAATACCAGTAATAATGGTTGTCGAAGAAGCTCAATCTGTTTTAGGCGAATCATCGGTCTCTACAGGAGAAGGTCCATATGTTTCGTGGGTAAAAGAAGGGAGAAAATATGACTTAGGAGCAGTTCTGATTACGCAACAACCTGGGAGTATTTCCTGGCAACTTCTTAGCCAAGGGGATAATTGGTTTGTCTTCCACCTATTATCTCAGGGCGACCTAAACAATGTAAAAAAGGCTAATTCAAATTTCAGTTCTGATATTCTATCGAGCTTGCTTAATGAGCCGATTCAAGGAAACGGAGTCTTTTGGAGTAGCGCAAGTGGACATGCCTATCCTATCCCTATAAGAGTGCTCTCCTTCGAAGATATGTATTCACCTTTAGATCCTAATTATAACAAGAAGACTGAAAATGTTTATGCAAAGTCAATGAGCGAACAATTTAAAAAAGAACTTCGTGAAATGGCCAAAGATACATACATCCATAGGGAAGTAAATGTTGAAGGAGAAGTTCCTGCTCCCGACGAGGAAGAGGGAATAGACATAATGGATATTTACGTGAGGAAAGCAGTCAAAAATTTATCTCAGGATCTTGAATTTATGGATAAAATTAAGACTAATGGGATTCCTTGGATCGAGATACAAAAGAGGATTGCTGAAGTTCAGGTTGGAGTTACCGATGAGGATGAAAGATTTCAACAGGCCTATCACTTAGTTTCTATAGTAATGAATGCCTTATCAGGCGGAAAACAAGATGATAAATGGATTTCAGAAAAAAGAGAATCAAAGAGAAGACCAGGGAGCATGACCACTTGGGTCAAAATACTTTGAACAAATAAGTTTGCATATAACAGACGCTGTCGATTCCCGGTTGATAGATAGTGATTGTACCAGAAGAATGTTCTCAGCAATCCTTCCTTTGTCTTGAACCGATGCTTGAATAACCACGACTGTATCGAGCAGTGCTGTTCCGCTATGTCTGATGTCTTCTCTACCATTGGATCCGTGGGATACAGGAATACATCTTTCCTGTGTCTTTTCAGAAAGGGCAGGAAACTTGATATGATGGGATCATAACCATACAGGCTCGTTATCTTTTCCAGCATGATGCGGAATATCTGCTTTTCATTCCTACTTGTGATGACCCCTGCTATCGGATCGCTGTTCTTCCCCAGATTTCTGAGATTCTTCTGATTCTGGAAGAACATGAACTTGATCATCCTCTTGGCTACGTCAAGACCATTCTCTATGTGGAAAAAACACCTCTGCCACTTTATGCGTATATGTATATTTTCTACTACAGCTTTTGGTATGGATTTATTGTAATAGCAGTGGTTGTGAATACAATATAATCCAGGCTATCAGGCATGATGAACCTTGATAGCGCTTTGAACAGGAAAGTTACGATTGTATCCTCTGTCAGGTCTTCAAGGATATCCTCAACGAAATTACCAGTAATAGAATCCTTGAGAAGTGCCCCGTATTTCTCTATATCGACTATGTGGACATAATGCTCATCATATACGAAGTAACCAGATGCTTTCATCATTGATATCATCTGGATAATGCTTTCCTTAGCCATACTTCGGAGGTTTTAGGCCTTGCTACAAATGAATACCCGCAGTCCTGACAGATATCTCTGTATCCTGAATACTGTTCCATTATCCAACTTCCTGAGACAGACCCCATTCTTCGCAACGTTTTATGAATGACATTGCAGGCAAATGGGATTCATTTATCTTAGAGATCCTGTTCCCTCAATTCAATATCCATCATGGCATGTTATTGATCATGAATATGGGGGAAGTGCCCAGCGGGGAGAAGTCGTCAAGAGATGTTTATATTCTCTTGAACTCCGTAAAAGGCGCCTTCTTCAGTCGCAAGTGATAGTGTGTCTAAATTATATTTCATGATTTCGGTTATACCGGAATCAAGAGATTAATCAACTAGTTTTTGACAATGTCCCTCGCCTTAAGCTTTTTATCAGAGTTTTGATATTCGTTAAATTTTATGAATTCAATACTAAAATATACTATGATACCATATTACCATAATGGCTGGAAAGCATAAGACTTCTATCAACATTGATCCAGTTGCCTGGAATAAGAGGCTCCTTTTTGTGCTAGATAAAACAGGTTCTATGAAAAAAAGTAAGTCAGGGATTCGAAAAGGCACTAATATTTTACATGGATTATACAAAGGGTTCAGATAGTATTTAGAAGGGTTTCTTAAAGTGCTTAACAATAAACAAATATACAAAAACGACAACGTTAGAGAATACTATAGAACGAAGTTTGGGAAAATGTATTTGTCTAGAATTGAAGAATTTGTAAACTCTTATCATGCCTCAGAATTACTTGGTAAAGTGAATCTTATACTCACATCACCACCTTTTCCGTTAAATCGAAAAAAGAAATATGGAAATGAAATCGGCAAAGAATATATCGAGATGATTTCAAGTCTAGCCGTTATTCTAAAGGAATTTTTGACAACCGACGGTTCAATTGTTCTAGAAATTGGCAATGCCTGGGAAAAAGGAAATCCCACTATGTCTACATTGCCGATCAAAACTCTGCTGAGTTTCCTTGACAAAGGAAAACTGAAACTTTGTGAGCAGTTTGTATGTTATAACCCTGCGAGACTACCGGGTCCTACTCAATGGGTAAATGTTGACAGAATCCGAGTCAAGGATGCGTTTACTAATGCTTGGTGGATGTCTCCTAGCTCATATCCCAAAGCAAACAATAGGAACGTTCTCACAGAATACAGTCCTTCTATGAAGAAACTTCTGGAAAGCCAGAAATACAATTCTGGAAAACGTCCATCAGAGCATCGCATAGGTTCAAAATCATTCTTACAGAATAATGGTGGTGCTATCCCTTCAAATGTGCTAATCATTTCTAATACAGAGTCTAGCAGTGAATATCTGAAATATTGCAAAAGTAAAAATTTGGACCCGCATCCTGCCAGAATGCCACATTTTCTTGCTAAATTCTTCATAGAATTTCTAACAGAACCAGGCGATTTAGTAATGGATCCATTCGCTGGAAGCAATACGACAGGATATGCAGCCGAGACTTTGGGAAGACAATGGCTTTCTATCGAAGCTAATGAAAGTTATATTCATGGATCGATAGGTAGATTTGGTAGAAGTAATGTAATATTGAAAAGGAAAAGAAACTCCAGTGATATCATATAGCTTTGTCGATTCGGAGAAAGCTGAGTTCAAAACAGTTCGTGTTCTTGGTATACTTAATAAATATCTCTTTATCCAACGAGTCAGTTGATGGTTTCATAGCATTCCCGCTTTGATAGTTATTTTTTCTTTTGCCTTTGTCCTTACGCTCTGATTCATCGATATCTTCAAGCTATAAAATCATTAAATACTCTACATCAGATAACTCAATTGATCTGTTTACAAGTCAGGCATGCCTTATCAGGGGAATAAGAGTGTATCAGATCTCAAATAAACTTCGTTTGTTTATTTATTCAACAATTTAAAGAGAGCTCTTATCAGAAAAATTACGTCATTTCCTTTACTGAAGAAGTTATAAATTATTTTAACGTTAACTTTGAATGATGAAAAAGAGTGAAATGGTAAGAAACAATATTTATGTTGATATTAATGTATGTAACTGTGAGCCTAAAAGATCTAGATGGCAAATCCTATGGGATTTATATTTTGGTTCCAGAGGCAATTATAGAAACCACACTTAAAAGAGGGATCAGTCCTAATGACTTTTTGACAAAGTTAATAGAGAAGATCTACTCTGAATATGATTTTGAAACTCTGTTTGCCTATACTTATGATATATCAAACTTTTCTCTATTAAAGAGAAAACGTGAAGTCGTTCCCCCTGTTAAGGATTTCCTGTCAACATGGGATTACAACAAATTTGATACGTATATGAACCGACTGTTAATTCAAATTGACTCTCGTACCTCTGACTTGGACCTTTTGATTTTTTTAAGTGCGTACTACAGACTAGGGCCTAGACCAACAAGCGAAATGCTTAGAAAAATTATGTCTTCCGATCCTGGAGATATTTGGTATGAAAGATTGAGAGTTCTAAAAGCAAGGTTGACGATATTAGCTAAACATATGGGATTAGGCAGTTTTTTTCTCAGAGCTTACGGTTCTGGAATGTTACGGAAACACCCTATTGACAACGGATTTTACACTTTTATGCAGGAGTGGTTCAAGGAAAATAAATTAATTCTTAACAAGTACATTCCAGTTACTTGATAATTTCCTTTATTGCGTTGGGTATGAGTATAAATGTGAGGCTATCGACACACTTAAATAGAAAACTAAGTTATCCTTTAGGGGATATATTTGGTTGATGGGATACTCGAAGCGGGAGATATCTGGCCATACCATTACAGAGGGACAAAATACCACTTTGATAAAGATGGTCGAACTTGGTGGCAATCAAGAAAGGATGGTTTTAAGATTTACGTTAAGGCAGGGCATGAATCGGTCTTAAAACATCTTCTTGACATGAGACAAGAAGGAGGAAGTTTTCGTATCACGGAAACGGGGGATGTTCTGACCAAGTTGGATGAAGAAAACAGTTGGAAATCAATTTTCGTTTGTGAAATGGACGAGCAGTTTTTGTTCGAAGATGAAGTAAACATATCTCCTGTTAATATAAATCCAGGTGATTTGTGGCCAGGTTTTTATGATGGAGCCAGATATTCCTTTTTAAAAAATAATGTCTGGTGGAGTAACCCAGATGGCGCGAGACAGGAGGCAGAAAATCCATTCCCCGAAAGCTTACTTGACATTTTGAACAAGTTTAAACCTGACGGTGGTTCCTTCAGAATAACAGAGAATGGATATGTTATTACCTTAATACCTAAACAACCACTTTCAAATAACTTAAAGGAGCAATTGAAGTCTTTTTCAAATGTCCAGCAGCATCTGGTAAGCATAAAGGTTGATGCAACAGAGATGTTGCCTGTTTACGTTGGGAAATTTAATGAAGGTGTTACTCTAAAAGAGCCAGTTGACCTTTCCTCTCCATTATCCGCAGAGGAAAGAAAGAAAATATTTGACTTTGTTGAGGCGTTTAGTCAAAACAAGAAAAGCGAGTTTTTAACAAACAGAGTTGTAAAGGATACGTATCAGATTCATGACGATCCGGAGGACCAAAATGGCAACTCTGATTGAAACCCCTGTTACAGTACCTTCAAGTGATGAGAGCCCAGTTAAGGTAGTACCTGGCGACCCATGGCCTCTCCCATACAGAGGATCAAAGTATTCAGTTTCTAAACAAGGAAGTGGTCTAAAGATGTCCTGGAACAGAATGGACTTTGTTCATTTTGCAGATGCTATTCCAAAAGATTTGATTAGTTCGATGATTCAACATAAGCGAGATTCAAGAGGGAGTTTTCGGATAACTCCGCACAGGGAAGTTATAACTAAACTCATAGACGATGACTATTCTTCCACTCCTTTATATCTGGGCAAATTAGAAGGTGACTTTAATTTTAAAGGCTTTGATTTGAATCCAAAACAGCTAGAAATAGGGAGTATTTGGCCTGGATTAAACTTTAAACATGGAGAGGAGTTTGCTGTATGGAATAGAGACGGCAACAATGACTATCTATATTGGGAAAAAAAGGGTATTAAATTCCGATCTATTGAGAAATATTCAGAATTGTGTAAAGCAGTTAGAGATATTCGTCCTAGAGCAGGAAGGATTTATTTTACAGAATTTGGGCATATATGGATGAATTTGGAAATTAATGGTGCTTCACCAAAATGGTCGAACGTAATCAGTTCTAAACTCAAAAAAGATCTTGATGTGCTAAAAGATAACAATATTTTACTAAGGGCCATTAAGTTAAGGATTGACGAGACAGGCACAATGCCAATCTATTTAGGAAAGATTGAAGATTTTGATTCTGGTTTACCTCCTCGAACTCATTTTTCTTTTGGCGCAATTTTCGGGAAAGGATCCGAAGATGAAGGAGATGAGTAGGTTAGCCATCTACAAAAAGTGAGTGAACTATGGCAAAACGATTTCCCGTTATTTATCCTATGCCTTTTGGACAAGATCAATATAGAAAATATCTGAACTTGGCACTCGATTCGATTGAGTATGAGAGATACTTGAGGATCTGCCATGAAAACATACTTCCAGAAAAGCCACGGGTTTGCTCGAAGCATAAATCTGAAGGTATTAAGAAGCCATTATCTGATTGTCTAGATTGTTCACGATATGATTTTAGCATGATCACGAAAACTGTTGAAAACCTAGTTAGATGTGGGTTTATAATTAAAAACAAAGGGTTTGTTTGCAAAAAACACAATAAGAAAAAAAAAGGAAAGGAACCAAAACCAGTTGAAGGTTGTCCTGAATGTAAGCCTTACAAGGGAAACATCTGCAGCAATCACTTACAAGACGGTGCCGAAGAGCCGGTTCCTGGGTGCACAAATTGCATTCAAGGGTATGTATCAATAAAATTATGCCTAACTGGGGTTAAATGGCTAAGAGGCGAACAAAGTTACAGTTTCTCCCAGCTTGTTTATGACAATATTAGAAGAAGTTGGGGATTCCAGCTAAGGGTACCAAATGGCTTGGAAGCAATCGAAGACATCCTTAAACTATTTAACAGTACTAAAAGAGCGACATATTCTGGGAAAGATATATTTGATTTACTCTCAGAGATAATAGAGAAAACTGATAATGGGGCTAAGTTGGTAGAGAAAAGGAGAGGCGGATATGACTTCAATATTGCATCCGAAGGGTCTAGACGTTCACTTAGAGAGATATTGAAATTGTTAGTTTATATGGATGCCCTTAAAAGTCCTTCAAAGAATGTGTATGAAAGAGGGGAGCGATTTTCCTCGAGAAGAGCTGGGTTGAAAAAAGCCGATTTAGTCTACGAAGTAGAGCAGATTATTAAGTATATAGGCCATAATGAACTGATTCTCGAGAGCGAGTTGGAAGATGTAAAGTTAAAAGCACTTATGTCAAAGTACTATATATATAGGCAAACTCGAGGAATTGGAAAGGATGCTTGGTACCTTAAGAACATACACAAAATGCTGTTTAAGACCAAACCTAAAGGAGCTAAAATTGAAGACTCCAATGGCAGAATCCAAGCTGTTCAAGAAGATAAGATCTTGACCAAAAGATCTGTTTTGCGGTCAGAAGTTAAAGAAAAATGGAAAATTCAGGATGACAGTCTTTTAAGTGTAAGAAGTCTAAAGACCCTTATGGAGATTGAAAAAGCTAAAGATTTTAAAGAAGTTAAAAGAATTTTAGAAGCTAACAAAACAAAATTTGACAAATCATCATTAGATATACTTTGTCACTCGGGATTACCATACACGCTTCCCACTGATTTCAATCCATTTGATTGGCAAAGCGAAGCTTTACGCCAATGGGAAAATGGAATTGGTGTAAAAGAACATCTTCCATTTAGTGGAATTATTTCAGTCGTAACGGGTGCGGGTAAAACCGTAATGGCAATTTTAGGAATCAAGAGGTATCTGGAGGTGAACCCTAACGCCAAAATCTCAATCATAGTTCCAACTAGAGTCCTAATGTATCAATGGGCTAGAGAACTTTCAAAATATCTAGCAATTCCTTCCTTACAAATTGGATTGCGAGGTGATGGATTTAAAGATTTGCTTAGTTCACCGGATGTAAAAGTTCAAATCTTGATAGTAAACTCAGCAATTCAATCTGATTTTCTTAAACGCGAAATTGAAAAAATTAATGTAGAAACAAAACACCTTCTAGTGGCTGACGAGTGTCATAGATATACTGGAAGCAAATTCCAGAAGATATTTGAATGTCGCCATGAAGCATCTTTGGGTCTCTCTGCCACCCCATTAGAAAGGAACATTGAAAAAGAAATTTCTGATGAAGATGCAAGCTACGATTTAGTACTAGAAAATAACCTTGGACCTGTGTTTTACGAGTTAAGCTACAATAAAGCTCTGAATGAAAAACTAATATCTGAGTTCACTGTAGACTACATTGCTGTCGATCTTAATGAAGTTGAACAAAGAAAATATGATTCATTAAATAGACAGTTGAAGTCGGTTCTTGAAAAGATTGATGAAAGATACGGAAATAGAATAGACCTCATGAAAGGAGATTCACTAGACCAAAAACTAAGAATTATTCTCAAATCAGACAAAGATGCTGATGCCGCTATAGGGCAATATTTCAAGTTGGTTAGAGAACGAAGAGAGGTCTTATACAATTCCGAGTCTAGGAAAGGTGCATATTACTATTTGCTTAGCAAGGCCATACATAATAACAAGAAAGTTATTGTATTCCATGAAAAAATTGAGCAGCTTGAGCAAATTGTTGCTCCAGACATCAGCCGTCAAGAAGCTTTAGAAAAGAAATCCCAGTATCTTAGAATTCTTGACCAAAGACTGCCATCCTGAATTTTCCATTTTTC
>JAKBQK010000458.1 GCA_021835265.1 Thermoplasmata archaeon | reverse complement strand
GATATAGAAAAGTGGATCTGTTACAATATTGATTTCATCTGTCAATCTATAAAATATATCCTTTTCCTCTTTGATTATGTCTTTCAACTTTTCAGTAGAAAGTGATCCTCTTTCATGTCTTCCATAATCGAGCCTTAGCCTGTCGCTTCTTGGGTAAATTCCATATACCAGTGTTTTAACATTCATTTATAAAACCTCCATTATTTCTTTTGCAATTTCATTATTTCCAATAGGCATAATATGAACTCCATCAATATATCCTTTCATGTCGCTCACAAGATTATCTATTAGTTTCAGAGATGTGTCTCTCAGATTTTCAGAGTTAGCAATTATTGATTTTAAGCCTTCTGGAAGTAACACACCCATTTTTGATAGGGATTCTATGTTGCTCTTCTTCAGGATCGGCATAAAACCCAGAAATAGCTTGAATTTTCTCTGTCTTATCCATTTCTTTTTGAAGGGTTCACTGTTGTAACACATCTGGCTTATGAATAGTGTGGCCCCAGACTCAATCTTGGATCTTACTATTTCTTCCTCTGAATTTCTGTATGGATTTAGTGCTGCTCCTATTATTGCTTCCTTATCCCTCTCCTGCTCCCTGGAAAATTTTCTGATATGCCTTATTGTTTCGTTTGTATCCATTTCTCTTACTTCTCTCCCTAAATTACCTGATATTGGGTCACCTCCTATTACAAAAAAATGGTTGATGCCGAGTTTCTCTGATGTCAGAATCTGGGATGAAATATAGAGAGTGTTTTTGTCTCTTGGAGTAACATGAGGCATGGCGATTACATTTGTACCATGCGTCATTATATAAAGAGCCATAAGTGGATCGATTCCGGGCCTTCCCATCTGGTTTTCTGGAGCGGTAACCATGTCAGCAATGTCTGAAAAGATTTCTCTTGCTGCTAGCAGATCATCAATGTTTTCGTTCCTTTTTGGAACTATTTCAACTGATTTCAGGATTTTCTGTTTGCTCTGGAAATTTGAAATCTGCACTTCTTAGCATAATAACTTTGTATTAAGTTTTTAAATTCTAAAAAATTAGTGTGAGTAATTTTACCTTTCAAATTATTCATAGATACTGTTAAGTAAGAAACAGATAGATTTTACCAGATAGATTGCACCATTCTAAGAATAAAGCGTGAAATAAAGTTGAAATTCATCTGTTAATGGCATATCTATTGAATAAATATCAAAGATATGATTTGAAAATAAGATCACTCAAACTTGATATAACCTTGCTTGCTACTTCCACGGAACATACAAGAATGATTTCAAGATCAAACCGGTATATCTTTTCAATTGAAATCTGTTGCATGCTGAGAAATTCTACCACAAAAAGAGTTATCCCAGGTGCTTTCTTTGCTTCCGGAGGCAGGGTTATTCTTATACACGCAAGATTTCCCTCGGGATCATTTCTGACCAGAAACTTGAAACCTTCCTGAGTTTTATATACAAGGAATACGTCTTCCCGATCTGGATCAAATTCCTTTCCTTCCTTTTCCGCAAATTTGAATTCCACGTCAAGATTTGATTTTTTTAGATAATTGATCTGATAATCCTCCTTTTCGCCTGGTGTTATGGATGTAATATATTTTACAAGTGTGTTGAGTTTTACCTCTTTCCCAGTCATAGACTCCACCTGCTTCTTTATTTTTCTTGCGAGGCTGGTGTAATTCACAATGCCACTCTTAATCATGAGTGAATACATTGGATTGTTTTCGATTATCAGATCTGTTGCGTTGTTTACTCCTTTCATGTTCCCTGATGTTATATGGAAATAAAATCATATCTGTGAATAAGTAAAAAATTTATGGAATTGTGATAAACTTTTAGAATGCGTATTAATATTGCTCTAAATCTTTAGTTTCTCAATGATTGTGCTTGCTTCTGTTCTCGTTATCTCGTCCAGAGATTTCTTTCCTATTGATTTCAGGTACTCTGTTACTATTTTCTGATCTTTCTCTGATTTCTGAAGGCTCTTAATGTAGTTTATCTGCTTTGGTGTCGCCTGGAAATCTGTCTGTGCCCTGGTTCTCTGGGGGTCTCCTTTCTTTTCCATTAGCCCATCTATTAGTAGAGATGCTTCTTTCACATTCAACTCATCCACACTTTTCTTTCCTGTCTTCTCGAGATACTTTCTTGTATATGCAATTCTCTCCTCACTATCCTGTAAGTTTGAGATGAAGGACTTCTGCTTTTTCGTGGGACCGGTACTTCCAGTTGAACTACCAGCCTCGCCCTTTATCTTCTGCAGTTCATCTATGAGTCTAGATGCTTCCTGTACACTTAGTTCAGATATCTCTCCCTTCCCAAGATTTTTTATAAATTTTTCTGAAGCTTCCAGTCTTTCTGAGGATTCCTCCATAAGTTTATTCAAAAAATTCTTCTGGCTTCTCGTTAATTCTCCACTCAAAGTTCACACCCTTGACTTCATGTTTATATTCTTTATAATTCTCGCCATTCATTTTGCACTATTGAAATGAAAATAATGAAATTATCTTATGCGGACTGCATTCTGTCCAGAAGCTTCTGATTTATTTTCAGTCTTTCCATCCCTTTCATTATTCCCCTTTCTATCTTTGAGTTTCTTATGCTGTTAAGAAGATCCTCCATCTCCTTTACCCTGTTAAGGCCTACGAGAGGTACAAGGGCAAATACCAGATTTGATGCTGTTCCAGATCCGCTGAAGATGTCCTGTAGCTTTGAGACCATTTTGCTGAATTCTTTCACTGCAAGATCCCTGTTCTCTCTGTATGCCCCAAATGAGGTAAAGTATGAAGACACATCCTGTTTCTTTATCTTACCCTCTTCTATGATACCATACATTGAATTGAATGCGTTCTCCCCTGGTATATGTCCTGCTGCAACTATCAATTTAACCTTATCCTCATCACTTTTTAGTGAGAACATCTTCTTTTGTATTTCCTGCAGGTTTTTAGTTTCCTTTGCATATGCAACTGCTATGGAATCCCTTATATCTGGTATTTCATTCTCCATATTTTGGAATTTTGCAGCCATTTCCTTTGCCTTTTCCCCATCAATGTCAACAAGCCTTCTTAGTACTGTTCCATAGAGAATGGAATCGTTTACATCTTTTGATTTCTTTTCTTCTAGTCTCTTTACCTGTTCCCTATGGAAGTTTAAATATACTTCATCAAGAGCACTGTTAGATGTGAGTATGTTTCTCAATTCTGAGAGGTCATTTGATATCTGGGTCACAATGTTAAGTTCTGAAGAACTGGAAAATTCCCTCACCACATCAAGATATACCTTAAGATTTATCTTTCCAGATACAACAAAAGCGTAAAGATCTGACAATATTCCAATGAAATCCTTGTAGTCCAGCTTTTCCGATTTACTGTGGATTCCAGCATAGAATTGATCAGGATAAAGAACCCTGTAGAACCCGGTTTCTCCCACATTTAGCTTGACAAAATCCTCTGCTGAAATTGTGGTTTCTCTTGTTTCCATCAGGATGCTTTCATTGCCGTTTTCTCTCAAAACTGTTAGGGGAACAGGCCATATATCCCTGCCTTCCCTGCCATCAAGATAGAACCTTGATTGGGTTATCCTTATCTTATTTGAATCGTAGGTAAGCTTCAGGATGGGATACCCTTCCCTTTTTACCCATGATTCCATTATTCTATCAACCGGTTTGCCTGATGCTTTTGCTATGCTCTTCCATAGATCCTGGCCCTCTGCGTTTGAATATGAAAATTTCTCAAGATAATTGTGTAATCCAGCCTGGAAGCTTTCGTTACCTGCATAGGATTCGATCATTCTAAGGATCATTCCGCCCTTTCCATAGCTTATTTGATCAAATATCTGTTCAATTTCCTCTGGTTCTTTTACATTAGCCTCTATTGGATGGGTACTTTCAAGTGAGTCGTCCGTGAAAGCACCTCTCCCTCTTGATAATAACATATCACCAGTGACCTTCCATTCAGGATAGTAATTTTCCACGACTTTATACATCATGAATGTTGCAAAACTCTCGTTTAGCCAAAGATCATTCCACCATTTCATTGTTACGAGATTTCCGAACCACTGGTGAGCTATCTCATGGGCAATAACGGCTGCCACCCTCTTTTTGGTTGCTCCCCCTGTGCTCTTGTTTACCAGAATTGCAACTTCCCTGAATGTTATTGCACCCCAGTTTTCCATTGCACCTGCTGCGAATTCAGGTACAGATATGAGATGCATTTTTGGCAGTGGATATTTTATCCCGAAATATTCATTAAAAAATTCAAGAGACTGTGCTGCCATCACGAGTGGAAAATCGGTAGTATCAAGGTTTCCTTTTAGTCCTGAAAGGTATAGCCTTACATTTTCAAAACTGCTTTCTTTCGTTTCAAACTTTCCTATTCCAATGTAAACCAGATAGGTGGACATCCTTGGAGTCCTCTGAAATTTAACTGTTTTCACACTACCCGATTTTACAACTTCTTTTTCAGGCATATTGGAAATAACATCAAGTTCTGAGTCTGTTGTTATTTCTAAATCGAAGGTTGCCTTCATGGATGGATTGTCAAAGCATGGAAAGGCCCTTCTGGCACCTATGGATTCAAACTGTGTTGTTGCCATCTCAGAGCCGTCAGATGCTTTTGCCAGATAAAGTCCTGTTAAGGCTTCATTGAGTTTTGAGGTGAACTCAATTTCAAGAATTGACTTTCCGTTTAATTTAGCTTCTATAATTTTTTCATCGTCCCTCCTGCCTTCCAGAAGTTCAACATTTTTTCCATCAAGTGTAATCTTATTTATTTTCTGTTCCAGCGTGTTCAGAATTAGCCTGTCTTCTTTTCCTTCTAGCTGTATCTTTTCCTTTCCGCTATATGTTTTGTTCTTGTGATCATATTCCAGTTTTATCCAATAGTTTAGAACTTCCATGTTCCACTATGAATTTAATGTGTAAAACTTTATTGCTTGCCCACAGTCATTTTAATAGTGCTTGTTAAATTTGAATATTCTTCTAAATGCAAATATTTATTTTACCTGATTAAATTAGTACGTATGGGGCTTAGCAAAAGAGATCTAACAAGAAAGAAAAAGAGCATAGAATCAAAGATTGAAGAACTGGAGGAAAGGGCAAGACGAAATCCCAAGGACAAGAATATTCAAAACGAAATTAATGATTTAAAGAAAAAACTTGATAAATAGTTTATTTTTAAGAACTCAATCAATATTAATATTTAATTGAAGTTTAGATGAAAGAAAGAGACCGTGACTTTTTTTATTTTGTTGTGCCACTTAAGAACAAGTTTATGACTAATTAGTTATTGTTTTTAATATGTTTACCTACATTTAGCCTTCCAAAAATCAGATTTTGTTGATTGCCAAAATGATTCTAAATTGGATATGAATGCCCAGATCCATTTTGCAATTCCTATGATCCATCCTATAGCTTATTAAAGGACCCTTGAGGTTAGGGACGGTTTCATTTATGGCCGCTCTCTTCTTTTGATTTCTGGTTAGATTGTACTTATGTATGAGGTTTCCTGTTTAACTTCATTATCCTAAAACAACAAAAAACTGTAAATAAAGGTTTTAAACTTTAAT
>JAKBQK010000159.1 GCA_021835265.1 Thermoplasmata archaeon | reverse complement strand
GTGGTGGAATAGGGGAATGGATGCTCCTGGAGAGCCTGTTCATTTCATCACTTACCATGGTTCAGTATTATGCAATAATTGCGGTTATTGCCGGGGCACTTTCCGCACTGGGAGCAGGTATTTCGGTGGTGGTCTTTACAAAATTCGTAGGCTTCACCGGAACGGCATCTCCGAAAATGAAGCTGTCACCCGAATCAAGGAAAAACTACGGCATAGGATATCTTCTCATTGCCTTACCACTGATGACCCCGCTTCTGTTCATGCTGTTCAGCGGGATTTCCGGCTATGGAACCGGGATCAATTTTCTTACAGGCGGCGAGATCTTCCCCAATGGCTTTACCATATTTTCACCATATAACGGAAATACCTTTGGAGTGTTGACTCCCACATTTACCATAATATCTCTGGCAATCATATTCTCAGGGATCTACTTATTCAGACCTGTACATGTTAGGGAGGTGGATCCATGGGCCGGAGGAGTGGAAAGAGGAAGGACATACAATTCATTCAATTATTCAAACCCGGCAAGAATGACCTTCGTCAGGCTCTTTCCAAGAATTGAAGGATTTATGCATAAAGATTACTCTTCTCACAGATTTGACATGGTTTATCTCACATTTCTCTCCATATTCAGGAAATATGAAAGGATTTCAAGAATGATTGCCCTGAAGATCATGAATGGAAATGTCAGGCAATATGTCATATATATAATGGTAACACTGATCCTATCCATTGTGATTGCACTGTTCATATGATTATCCCCTGAGATATACATACTTTGACCATTATGGAGAATAACAGGTACTTCTAATTCATATTATGGTATTGTATTCAGATTATTGTAGAAAGCACTATGAACGTGAGTTCCCCAGTTAAATTCTCATCATAATGCATGCTAAAGTGCCATTTTATTGATTTTCCTAGAGAATTTATACATGTTGTGTAGGTTTACCATCAATGATTTTTTCAGGGATGGATTGTTTATTCTGTTGAATAATTCCAGAACATGTTCTGATTTTGACCGGATCATGCTGATTCCTGACAGTAAAGAAACAACTGTAACTTTCCATTTCGAAAGGATTTGTGTGATTATGGAGGTCTTGAGTTCAGTAATGGCTGGACTTTGTTTGAGGCAATGATCGACAAGGGAATTGAGCCTAATCGAGACAGCATGGAGAATAAAGACTAACAGGAAAGATGTGGGGAATCACCTATCAGTGGAGAAACTATCAATATGGTTCAACCTTTATTGGGCTAAAAGGCACAAAAATTATTCAGTGATTACAAATATTAGGTTCTCGTATCTCACAACATGAAAGAAATTGAGCTCAACAAAATATTACAAGAACTTTCGAAGGATCGCCCATTGTTTCACAATGAGAGTGATTTTCAATTTTCCCTTGCGTGGACTATAAAATCTATCTATCCAAATTTGACTATCCGCCTTGAAAAAGCTATTTATAGTGATGATGAAACCGCAGAATATATCGATCTTATTTTATCAGACGAAAAGAAAGAGTACATTGGTATTGAATTGAAATACATCACCTCTCGTCTTGTAACTGAACATGGTGGTGAGTCCTTTCATTTAAAAACACAAAGTGGCAATGATATAAGATGTTATGATGCAGTCAAAGACCTTCAAAGACTGGAGAAATTTGTCAAGATGGATGAGATTGCAAAGGGATATGCAATATGGCTGACAAACACACCAAGTCTGTGGAAAGGTACTATGAAAGGAAGTAATTATGATGATTTCAGGATTTATGAAGGGAGAAAGATCCAAGGAAATTTATCCTGGAAACCGAGAACAGGAGAGGGTACAAAGAAAAGAAGGGAAGAACCTATCTCACTTTCTGGTTGCTACACATTAAGGTGGATAAAGTACAGCGATCTCATACCATTCCGGGATGTAAACCAATACGGTAATAGCAAATTTCAATACGTTTTGAACGATGTGAGATTGTGATTACACTTATAATGTAATATTCTTCGCATAATATGGCAAACCCGTAAGATTTCATAGGCCACCATACAAACTGCATTGTCATCAAGAAAGCATTCTCAAACTACAATGAGTGCATTTTGGATTTATTCATTGATTTTTCTTATACACGTAAGTTCATGGAAAATTCTGAACGATCCTTAATCAAGCACAAATTCGAGAACAAAGTAGTTGAGGTAACATCGAAGGAGCAATGAAGAAAAGTTTTCCAAATTCCTATGAAGCATATTATTAATTAATACAAAAGCAATCTAAATTTTGAAATGAATACCTATGAAAAAAAACCTGTGAGTTATGAACGCCTTTTGGAAACGGTTAATAGGGATTTTGCAACCTATGGTGATATGTTACAATACCTCACCATTAGACCATATAACCTTCCTACACAATATTCTGCTACTATATTCAGTGTTACCAGCCTTTTCGAAACTCTTATGAGATATTATGGTAATCTGTTAGCATCATTTATTGGCATTGCTTTACTCAACAAGGGGTTCGAGGATTTTCCATTTCAATTTGTAAAATCGCATGAAGAGGTTGTGTCTTATTACGAATGTTTAGCAATAACTGGCACATCTGAACCATCTGATCACTTGTTGTTTTCTAGCAAGAGTGAATCTCAACTTATATCAATTAACATAGTTAAACAGAGACCATATTTACTTGAAGGAGGTGAAGTGGGATTTAGTATTGAAGAAGCCTTTAACGATCTAATAAAAGCAGAACAAGAGGAAGAAGAATGGGAGAAGAAAAATGGTGTTTATATCGATGCCGAAATGGAAGAAAAATTAAACATTCCTGAAGATGCCTATATCAAATCCTTCAAAGAATATGTAATACCCGACCCGTTTCTGTTTCATCTATTTAAAGATGAGATTAAACAAAATATGAAGAAGATAAAAGAATATTTCCCAAATTGGGAGCTCTTATCTGCGGAGCAATTTATCGAACAATACCTTGCAGAGGACAAAGACGACTATGTGGAATATTTCAAAGGCCTTTTGAAGAAAGCCAAAAAAAATATTGAAGAGAAATACCCTTTCATATCCGTTTCTAAACAACATTCACTTTTATCCAAATCTAGGGAAGAGATACTGAAATCAGTTCATATGGCTTACAATTTGACCTCTGAAAACTCTGCAGAAATCATACGAAAAGCAACCTTAGGTGTTGAAGGCCTGCTTTATTCTCTGGGCTGGAAATATCAAGGTGCAGAGCCAGAGGGTCGAGACAGAGAGTTTAATTCATTATTTACAAAGTTTAAGGAGTACCTTAAGGATGATTTTGGTGAAGATATTCTGAATGATCTCTTATATCTGAATAAAATGAGAAATCAAGTAAGTCACCCTGGCATCAATAACCCAAATTCCAATGATGTTGTAAAGACAACGAGAAAGGCAGAACTGTTTCTACAGTTGGTTGATCAAAAATATAGGTTTAAGCCATAACTAGGTTGTATAGATTAGCTAACAATTTAGAAGGGCTTCATGCTTTCTCTTCCATGATAAATTCCATAGCAAGGGTTATTTGCAGTAATAATTTTGTAGTAACCATTTAAGTTGAATAAACTTACAAAAGACTGATATGGCACCCCATTACAGAAGCATTTAAACTATGCACTGAAAGCTCAACAAGGTTATTTATAGACGGATGCGTATAAGAAGGTGTCCATACCTACTCCCGTTTTTATTGAAATTTGCTTAGAAGTGTAAACGCTCATTGAAAAATATCCAAAATCGGCCAAGTAAAATTCCCCACCTGTATTTATACTTGTCTTCATTTTATCACTCCTTCCTCACTGTTGGCAGCGAGTTCTTCTTCCTATCCTTGAGCCTGTACGATTCACCCTTGATGTTTATGACAGTGCAGTGATGCAGTATCCTGTCAAGGACTGCAGAAGCCATCACTGAATCTCCAAGTGTTTCGCCCCATTCTGAAAAGGATTTGTTGCTTGTGTAGATCGTGGATCTCTTCTCATACCTGGATGAAACAAACTGGAAGAACAGGTTTGATTCCTCCCTTGTAAGCGGAAGGTAACCGATCTCGTCCACTATCATGAGCCTGAACCTGGAATATGTCTTTATCCTGTATTCAAGCCTTCTCATATCATAGTCGCGCTTCAGTGTCTGCACCAGTTTCATTGCAGATGTGTAATACACCGGGATATCGGACATGATTGCACGCATTCCCAAAGCTATTGAGAGATGCGTCTTCCCAACACCTGGTGGACCCAGGAACACAACATTCTCAGTGTTATGTATATACCGCATAGTCATGAGATCGTCCATGACAGATCGATCAATGGAGGGCTGAAATGAGAAATCGAAATTATCCATGGTTTTACGGAATGGAAAACCTGACCAGTTGAGCATGTTCTCTGTCTTTTTGGAAAGCTTATGCTTCAGCTCTTCAGAGAGAAGATGAACCAGAATGTCCATTACGGGTCTGTCATGGGATGTTTCAAGGTATGAATCGATGATGCTTTCCATTGTTGACATGCCAAGTTTTGAAAGATATTCGTGCACTCTTTCGTATGAATCCATCATGCCACCTCCTCGTATCTCTTCAGGTCCCTTGTCTCAACGACCTGGGAATAGACGGCGGAATTCTCCTCTCTTATTGCTTTCAGAAGGCCTTCGAAGTGTTCCTTCTTCCTTGATGTCCTGCCTGTTCCTGTTAGAATGGCATGATCGGCAACAATGCCGGAATCGATCTCTATCTTTATAATGGATGATTCCTCAATTATTCTGCACTCCCTCCCTGCATATTTCCATGGAACAGAATACCTGTTCCCCTTATAGGAAACATAGCAGTCCCTTGATATCTTTCTGGATTCCTCCTTCCTTGTCATGTATGCCGGTACAGATGAAAGCGGGTTGAGTGATTCTTTCTTCAGTCTTTCCACAGGTATCTCATGGGTTGTTCCATGTATCTGTGAATTTACCCTGTTCAGCCATTCAGTGCACTGTATGTTTATGTTATTGAGATCTGCGAATGTTCTACCATTGAAGAAATTGTACCTCAGGTACTTTATGGTATTCTCGATCTTCCCCTTTGTCTCCGGTCGGTACGGATAGCATAAGCGGATCACAATGCCATAATATTCTGCAAAATCCATGAACTTCTGGTTGAACCTGGATTCAGATGCCTTTATCTTCCGGTCTATGACGATCTGTTTCATGTTGTCATACAGTATTGTATCGGTGAACCCTCCATAGAATGAGAATGCATTCAGGTGCATCCTTATGACATTCTCCGTTGATATGTCAGTTGTGAATTCCACATATCTCATCCTGGAATATCCCAGTATCATGGAAAAGGCGTAGAGTTTTCTGTGCTTTCCATCAATATCTATGTACCCGAACTCACCGAAGTCAACCTGTGACTGTTTTCCAGGATCTGTCTCATATCTGTATACTGCCTGTATTCTTCGATTTTTGCGAATAACCCTGCACAGCCTCTTGACAGTTGTGTATGACCCGGGATAACCTTTTTCCCTGATCTCTTCATATATCCTGACAGCAGAGAGGTTATGCTTGTCAATCCTCCCCCTTACATAATCGGTGTAAGGGGC
>JAKBQK010000559.1 GCA_021835265.1 Thermoplasmata archaeon | reverse complement strand
TTGTCAATTTTTCCATTTTTTACGGCCTCCTGGACCATTATGTCACATATTTTTTCAAATTTTTCTTTTGAAGCGTTTTTAAATAACCATCTTTGTTGTTGATTGATTTTTACCGCCAAGTTTAATTTAGCTAAAATATTGAAATACATTTTTGGTATTTTCTTACTAAATAACAGAGAAAATAAAGAAGGCAATCTCGTTAAAATCACTCATCTGGAATCTCGTTGAACATCCTTATTGTAACTAAGGTAAGCCATTCTTTATACCTTGTCTTGAACTCAGGAGTAATCTTATTCTCAAACCCTTTTGTCTGTGCTTCATACATAATATTTACAAATGATTCGATCATTATCCTTGAATTGACATCGGTATACAAGCGCTTCTCGGATTTAGACATAAGGTCAATTGCCTTGGCTCCTTCATCTAATTTGTTAATGAAATCTTCCTTAAAGAGATCGGATATTTTTACTGTATAGGTTTTAACATTATTCTTTACGGGAACTTCAAGTATTGATTTATTTATAGTTAAAGTAAGTGGTTCCTGATAATTCTCTATTCTATGCATATAAGAAGTAGGTTTCAATCGATAAGACATTCCAATTTCTCCAACTTGTGGGTTACGTCCACGTAAAGCAAAAGATCTTTTTCTCGAAGCAGGTTTAAACTGTTTTTCAATTGATCCTATCATCATTTAATCCCCAGTGTAATTGAGATATTTCCGTCTGCATTAGTAGTTAGTATCCATTTACTTCCAACAATGTATTTACCTGCTTCTTCAAACGGAAGCATCATTTGGATCAGGTTGGTGAATGATTCCGATGGTAAAGATTCGTCTCTTTCAGTGGGTAGTCTTGCTTGAATTTCACTATTCATTGGGATAGGAGTACCCATTGTAATTTGAACTACGATATCTCCAGTTGCAATGTCAGTTACTCTCTGTACATTGAGGACCTGAATTATTATCTCTTTCATCTCAATCCCTACATGCATGTATGTCTATACATTTAAAAGCTTTTACTCGAGAAAATTCGTTGCACATAGTTGCATTTCAAAATGATTTATATTTACAACTATCACAGTGTTTAGTCATATTTAACCAAACACAACCATACATAACATAATTATTAACACGAAAGATATACATAATACGATGAATGAATTCTATCCAACATATGCTATTGCACCAAAGAAAAAACCAAAGAGGAGAAAACCCCGCAGACCTAGGCGACCATAAATGACTACAACTAGACGAAAAAAACCAAAACCATATCTTGACACCAATATTATTCTTGACTACATTAGAAATAGAAAGAAGGATTCAGTTCTCCTGTTGGAAACCCTCAAGCGTAGAAAATTACGAACTTGGACTGCTTTTTATACGATACTTGAAGTAATTGACAAGGAACTAGAAAGTAAATGGATATGGAGAAGGGCTCAATCTGGGGAAACCCTTGAAGATATTATAAGAACAAGATATCCGAGAAAATTGACAAAGGAAGAACTGAGATCGGTTTACGATGAAGTTGTAAAAAAATTCTGGAAAGATTTCATAGAGACAGATATAATTTATCTATCTGTTCCTTATGATGAGGACTGGGATGATATTCTTCAAATTATGATTGAATCTAACATCTCTATAGGTGATGCTATACAAATTGATGCTGCGATCAAAAGCGGAAGCAATGTTTTCATAACAAGGGACGGTGATCTTCTCAAGACTATGAAAGAGAAGTCTCAGAAAATGAAATTAAATATAATAGCTGCTAGTCCACAAGACTTGGAAAAAAAATTGAAAGCAGGAAATATTTTACCCATATTGCCTATGGCGAAAGGGGGAAAAGATGACAGAAAACCTGTATGAAAAATATAAAACATCTTACTGTGTATGTGTCAAGTTGGTAATTTTATCATGTCTTGTATTTAATGGTATATAAACCAGATTAGAGGTCTTACTCATTATCCCCCCAATAAGTAAAGGAAGCCTATAAAAGAATAGAGTCTTGAAATTGTAATTCAATCTGGAGATGATCTTTGATACTGAATTATTAAAAGAAGATCAGTTAAAAACCCTTGATCTTAAGGTACAGCACAACTTAAAACGCTCCAAACAATAAGCACTGTGACACCTTCTTCGCAGTACAGTCACTAATTTTATAAACCTGCCCATTCCTGAGCAAACAACTTGGCCTGTTCAAGCACAGTTTCAGTTGCTTTCACTTGCCCATCAGGCGGATAATGGTATTTTCGTAGGATCCTTTTAACTACAAGCCTCATTTGAGCCTGCACGCTTTCCCTGATGGTCCAATCAATTTTCACATTCTTCTTCAGTGCTAAAACCAACTCCCTTGCAATATCTTTTAAGGTTTCGTCACCCATTATTTCTTTGGCATTCTTGTAGTCCGCCAGTGCATCATAAAAAGCAATCTCATCAACATTGAGATGTAGCATCTCTCCCCTCTTCTGATCCTCACGTATTTTCTTTGCCAGTTCAATTAATTCTTCCAGAGCCTGAGCAGCATCTATGCTCCTGTTGATGTATCTCTTTACAGTCTTGTCCAACAACTCTGCAAAAGACCTACCCTGAACAACGCTATTCTTGAGTCTTAATTTTATTTGATCAGCTAACAATCTTTTTAAGGCTTCGAATGCGAGATTCTTCTGCTTCATCCCTTTTACTTCAGAAAGAAACTGATCTGACAGAATTGATATGTCAGGTTTTTGAATCCCTGCAGCTTCGAAGAGATCGATTACCCTGTCTGATACTATAGATTTTGAAAGTATTTGTTTTATTGCTGAGTCTGTGTTATTGTAGTCTCTTTCTGAATCTTCACTGTTCTTCAATATGGCTGCCCTGACAGCTTGGAAGAAACCTATCTCGTCTCTGAGGATGGCTGATTCCTGACTTGGTACACACAACGCATAGGCTCTGGAAAGAGCAAGAACATTTTCAAGAAATCTCTCCTTTCCCCTCTCTATTGACAGAATAAAATCAGAAGCGTCCAGAATTATCCTGAGCTTCTCTTTCGAATCTGCAGTGAAAAATTTCAGGTAATCATATCCATGAAACAGTGCAGATACAATTTCAAACTTTTCCTGCATTAAAGCAATGGCCTGATCCATCGGTATTCCTGTATCCTCTCTGTCCCCATCGGAGTAGATATGCAGTGCCTTCTTCAGATCAAGACCTATTCCAATGTAATCTACCACAAGGCCTCCCGGTTTATCCCTGAAAACCCTATTCACTCTTGCAATGGCCTGCATTAGTGTATGGCCCTGCATCGGTTTGTCTACATACATGGTATGAAGGCTTGGAACATCGAACCCAGTAAGCCACATATCTCTGACAATGATAACTTTGAGGAGATCGTCCGGATCTTTAAATCTGTCTCCTATTCTATCCCTTCTCTCCTTGTTTCTGATGTGTTCCTGCCATTCCGGCCCATCTGATGCAGAACCAGTCATTACTACTTTGATTGTTCCCTTTGAATCATCCATGTGATACCATGCCGGCCTCAGTTTTATGATCTCATTGTGGAGTTCAACGGCAATTCTCCTACTCATGGTTACAATCATTGTCTTTCCATCCAGGATGTTCAGGCGGTTTTCCCAGTGCTTCACAAAATCTTCGGCAATCTTGCTTATCCTTTCTTCTGTTCCGACAACTTTTTCCAAGGTACTCCACTTGGTCTTCTGCTTTTCCTTTCCTTCTGTCTCTTCTCCCTCTGTGGCTGCATCGAATTCGCTGTCAATCTTGGGTACCTCCTCCGGTTTGAGCCTTATCTCAACAAGACGATTTTCATAGTAAATTCTAACTGTATTTTTGTCCTCTACCGATTTCTGGATATCATACACATCAACATATTTCCCAAACACAGCATAAGTGCTACGATCCGCTTTTTCTATGGGCGTACCCGTGAAACCAATGAATGAGGCTTTTGGTAATGCATCTCTGATGTACTTGGCATATCCATATTTTAACAGGGCCCCATCGTCATTCTTTGGAATTTTTAGCCCAAACCCATACTGAGTCCTGTGGGCTTCGTCTGCTATAACGATTATATTCTCTCTTTCAGATAGTAGAGGGAATTCATGACCTTGGCTTTCAGGGAGGAACTTCTGAATAGTAGTGAACACGATTCCTCCTGATGCAACTTTTAAGAGCGAATAAAGGTCTTTTCGTGTATCAGCCCGTCTTGGCTCTTGTCTCAGCAATTCCTGACACCTTGTGAATGTTGCAAAGAGCTGCCCGTCAAGGTCATTCCTGTCTGTGATCACAACAATGGTTGGATTCTCTAATTCCTTCTTCAAAGCCAGTTTGGAAGCATAGAAAACCATGGTGAGGCTCTTTCCGGAACCCTGTGTATGCCAGACAATGCCTGCCTTCTTACTACCTCCCTTTGCTAATACTGTTGTATTTATTGCCTTTTCAACAGCATTGTACTGGTGGTATGCTGCCAGTTTCTTTACTGTACGCGTAACATTGTTAACAGTATCCCTTTCCTCTTCGTATACAATATAGTGTCGGATAAGATCAAGGAAGGTCTTTTTGTTCAACATCCCTTCAATGAGGGTTTCGTATTGCGGTATATTTTTCTCAGATGGTTCAAAGTTAACCGTCTTCCAGGGCATGAATCTCTCATAAAGGGAGGATATGGTTCCTGCCTTTGCAATGATGCCGTCGCTAATGATTATGATTTCATTAAATCTGAAAAGTGAGGGAATTTCATTCTTGTAGGTCTGTATCTGCTTGTAAGCAGAGAGGATTGTTGCCTTTTCATCAGTGGGATTCTTCAGTTCGACTACGATCAATGGCAATCCATTAACAAATATAACAATATCTGGCCTTCTGTCTGGCAGATTGTCTCTTTTATCCTTCTTAATGGTGAATTGGTTCAGGGCAAGGAATTCATTGTTTTCCGGGTTATCGAAGTCTATAATCCACACCTTTTCTCCCCTGATTCTTCCACCCTTGTCTTTGAATTCCACATCCACTCCATTGAAAAGCATCCTATGGAAACTTTTGTTATTGGAAACCAGATCCTGAGAATCGTTCCTTATAATTTTCCTGAGGGCATCTTCAATTGCCTCACTGGGAATATTTGGGTTCAATTTGTAGAGGCTGCTTTTGAGCTGTCCAAAAAAGAAAACCTGATCATTCTTTCTTTCCTCTGAAATAGTGCCTTCTGAGATATTTGGGGCATAATCAGTATTGTACTGATGATCTGCAAGGGCATCCATGAAAGTTTTCTCAAAGTCCTGTTCATAGAATCTATCCAACACTTGTCTCCTCCATCGAAACTCTGATTTTGCCGGACATTAATTTAGGTAAAAGCAGGTCACGAATTTTTGATAAGGCAAGATTCTCAAAGCAACGCTTTGAAATATTTTCAAAAATAGGTTCAGATACTGCTTTGAATTTGTTAATCACAATATCTTCAGGTACTATTATTTGAAGATTTTCGATGTTTCCTTTATTTATGTGTTGCTGTGCTCCTCCAGTTTGGTTAGAAATGAGCTTATTTAAATTAGCTTGTAGGGTAAAGTACAAATATTCTGAATTTAGAATTTCCGTAGGGATAATAC
>JAKBQK010000220.1 GCA_021835265.1 Thermoplasmata archaeon | reverse complement strand
CAAAGATGGTAATAACGGCCGATGGTGGCTACAGGAATGGAAAAATTGTAGAGTTGAAGAAAATTATTGATGAAGCGCTGGAACAGACATCAACTGTATCTAACGTTATTGTTGTAAGAAGAACAGGCCATAACTTATCCATGCAGGAAGACAGGGATATATGGTACCACGATGTGGTAAGAGATGGAATGAATTATGTAAAGCCTGTAGAAATGGATTCCAATGATCCACTGTATATTCTTTATACGTCTGGAACAACTGGAAAGCCAAAGGGAGTTGTCCATGGAAATGGCGGATACGCGGTTTGGGTTGCAAACACAATGAAGTGGGCATTTAATCCTGATGAAGATGATAGGTGGTGGTGTGCGGCAGATATAGGATGGGTTACAGGTCACAGTTACATTGTTTTTGCCCCACTTATCCTGGGTCTCACATCAGTGATGTATGAAGGGTCAATAACATATCCAGAGCCAGATCGTCTCTGGGAAATCATAGAGCGTTACAGGGTGAATATCCTATATACTTCACCTACAGCAATCAGAACTCTCATGCGTTTTGGAGAGAAGTACCCAAAGATGCATGATTTGTCAACACTCAAAACTCTTGGAACAGTTGGAGAACCAATAAATCCTGCTGCATGGAAATGGTACTATGAAAACATTGGCAATTCAAAGTGCCCAATTATTGACACCTACTGGCAGACCGAAACAGGAGGCTTTGTAATTGCGCCTGCCCTGGGAATAGGATTGCCACCTCTAAAACCTGGATCTGCATCTTTTCCAATGCCCGGTATTGATCCGGTAATTCTGGACGAAAATGGAAAGGAAGTAAAAAGCGGAGAAAAAGGATTCATAGCCTACAGAAAGCCATGGCCGGGAATGTTTCTAACCCTGAATAATGATCCAGATAGGTTCAAGAGTGTTTATTTTGAGAAGTTCAACGGGAAGTATTACTGTGGTGATTATGCTGTTAAAGATAATGAAGGATATTACTGGCTGCTTGGAAGAGCAGATGAAGTTCTCAAGGTTTCAGGCCATAGACTTGGTACCATAGAAATAGAGGATGCACTTATTTCCTCGAGGGAAGTGGCTGAAGCTGCAGCATTTGGAAAGCCCGATGAAACGAAGGGTGAAAGCATCGTAACCTTTGTGGTCATTAAGGATGAGTTTAAGGGAACCCCAGAAATGATATCAACTCTTAGGAAGAGGATCAGGGAGGAACTTGGTCCAATATATGTTCCTGATGAAGTACACATAGTAAACACTCTTCCTAAAACTAGAAGTGGAAAGATCATGAGAAGGGTAGTTAAGGCAGTATTTCTGGGTCAACTTCCTGGAGACATCAGTACTTTGGAGAGTTCCGTATCTGTTGATGAGATCAGAACCGCCATTGAAACGTTCAAAAAAGAAACAAACAAATAAATATTTCCAGACTTACAGTAAAAATAATCCCTAATCTATTTTAATATCTATTTCTTTTATGGTCTATTACACATTCAAAAATATTATTCAGTGCCAATGTGAAATTTATCATTTATTGTTTTTTGAGATTAATTACCATCTAAATGGGGTAAATGGACATATATACATAGTACCGTTAGATCAATCATTATGAAAAAGATTAATGTGTGCATAGCGGGAGCAACCGGATGGGTTGGAAAGGCACTTACCAAAAGGATTCTTGAATCCAGTGACATCAATCTTTCAGGAGCGGTTGCAAGGAAAGCGTCTGGTATGGATTTGAAAAGTGTTTTTCCTGAGAGTAACACAGAATTAAAATTCGAGTCTTCTATAGAAATGGCTCTTAAAAGAGAAACGGATGTTCTAATTGACTATACATCTCCTGGTGTTGTTAAGAAACATGTGCTCTACGCCATTGATCACGGCGTAAATGTTGTTGTGGGCACTTCTGGGCTAACCGATGAAGATTACAGAGAAATTGAACAGATTGCAATAGAAAAAAATGTTGGCGTCTTTGCAGCAGGAAATTTTGCCATTTCGGCTGCATTGCTTTTACATTTTTCATCGATTGCATCCAGATATATGCAGGGATGGGAGGTCATAGATTATGCATCGTGGAATAAGATAGACTCACCCAGTGGGACGGCACTGGAGATTGCAAACAGATTGTCTTCAATTGGAAAGCCAGAAGATATAATTTCAGAAGAACAGACGACTGGATTCAAAGAAAGCAGAGGGATAGATATTGGGGGCACCAGAGTACACTCTGTAAGACTGCCAGGATTCGTCATCGGTACAGATGTGATATTTGGAGGTGATGATGAGAGGTTAACCATAAAATTTGACGCCGGGACCAAGCCAGAAACCTATGTTGAGGGTACCTTAATGGCAGCAAGATATGTTATACATATGAAAGGATTGACCAGAGGTCTGGATAAGATTCTTTTTCATTAGATCTCCCAGAAATCACCCTTCAAGATCCTACTTTAAATCCATTTCTTGATCAATGGTTCCCTTCTCTGGTCTTCCTTTTTCATAGGTAGAAAGTAGTAGAAAGCCAAGAGCAACCACTACACATATCAGTATAAACTGAAGTGATTCGGTCTCATTAACTATAAATAGCGCAGAGAAAAACGCACTTCCTATAAATCCAGAAATTGCCTTTCCTGTGTAGAATACCCCATTATTTGAGGTTGAGAACTTTGTGCCGAAAATATCCCCTATCAAAGACATATACTGGGAAATCATTGACCCTCCAAAGAATCCAATAAGTACTATAGATTCAAGCAGACAGCCATTGAGAAGAAGCAATGACCCTATTATTAGGAAAATGTCGATTATTGAAACCATCCTGATCCTTCCAATTCGATCTGAAAAGAAGCCAAGAATTGGCCTGCTAATTCCACTGAGTAGAGGAAATAGAGACACAAGAATTGTAAATTCTAAAATAGGTATCCTCTTACCCAGAATTCCAAAGGAAGAGGATATTACTATAAGTGGCACAGCCCCAAGTACAAATGAGACATATAAAATCCAGAATCTCCTGTTTCTTAGGTTTCTTGATGGCCTATCTCCTGTTACCTGTTTTTCTGGGTACCTTACCTTACTGAGAAGTATGGGAAATAAGATAAGTTCCGTAAGACCAATTATGAGCATGGGCTCCCTGAAACTGGTTGCTTTCAGGAGGAATATATTGGCCACAGCTGCCCCAAGCCCAAATCCAAATGAGACAAAACCAACAGCAAGTCCCCGGTTTTCCTTAAACCACTTTACCGCAAGGTTCGTTGCAATACCGTATAGAATGCCCTCACCTATGCTTCCAAGAGACCAGAATATATAGAACATTGCTAGATTGCCACTTACTGAAGTTCCAAGGAAACCAGCAGCCGATAGAATTGATGAAATTATGCCGATGTTTCTCGGGCCTTTCTTATCCGCAAAATAACCACCAACTCCCTGAAATCCTGTAGAAAATATTGCGAAAAGAGAAAATCCAACCTGTACCTGTATAAGAGTGACTCCAAGTCCTGTTTTTAGTAGTGGTTCAAAAACATTCCAGGAATACTGGTATAAGGAATTCATTGACATTATTAGAATTCCGATTACCAGGAACCCTTTTTTCATTTTCTTCAATTTCAAATTTATTAATAAAATTTAAGGGGTTTCTAATAGAATTGAAGAGACTATTGGGATAGTTTAAAATAATGTGGCAAAATTTAAAATCATGAATGACCGCAACTCTATGTTTTTGTATATGGCGCAGCTTCTACACGAGGGAGATTATAATTCGGGAATATCCTGGAGACAGTTTATAATGGCCTATGAATTTGTAAGTGATGAGAATTCAGCGGATGTGATATCCGATCTAAAGAAGCAGAATAGATTGGAGGATTTTAGTGAAAATGATTCGTTTATTTACTTTCCATCTTCAGACGTTGAAATAAAAGATGAAGATCTTTAAGTACTACTTTCGAAGATTGCAAACCTCCATCCTGCTATTGATGTTTCAATGTCCTTTAGGCTTGAACCATCCCTTGTTGATCTAATTTTGTCCTCGAATTTGTATTCTGGCGATTCTAGCTGGGATGATCTGAATAGGGCACTTATTCCAATAATTCTATCTCCTCGCTTCTTAAATGATAGAAGGACTCAAATTTTTATTGACGAGCTCTTAAGAAACAGCAAAGAGAATTTTAATTTTAAGAAATATGAGACTAAGAGGTGGTTCATAGAACTTGCATTCATGATTAAGCGTGGTCTCTATGGTAATGGTGGTTATTCATATGTTTCAGGTATAAGCGACGCGAGAAGGACTGCCCTGATTAATGGGTCATATGATTTACTGGTTTCTGGAGGGCTGTATGAACTGATACTGAGGTTCAGATCGATAGTAACTGAAAGTGAATTCGGTTATAGAATGAAGAAATTCCAAAAGCTTGAGAAAATATCTACAAGGATTTCCCACATTTATTCTTATCTTTCCATAGGAAACGATATTCTAATTGGAATCGAGTTCCTTCTTGGAAGTTTTGAATTTCTTCCAAGGACCATATTTCCTTCGGCCAGTGAGGTGATCGGTGTGTATCTTTTCATAGCAGGTAGTGCAGAATTATTAATTCGTCCCATGATTGAAATATCAAGAAGAATACATCTGAGGATAATTAATGGATCTGATTTATGATTTATCAGCATGTATTTCAGTGTATTTATTCCCATTAACCTTAAATGCTGAAATCTTTATGAAATAATCCTGTTTAAGAAAACCTCTTTTTACTCTTATTGTTCCATCTCCCGCTATGGATTTATCACTGGTGATAATCTTAAGGAAGTTATCAGAATGCTCCTCTGGAACAAAATAATAGACCCTCATCCATGCGCTTTTATATTTCTTCAATAGTTTTGGTCCATAATTTTCCAGAACCTTCCTGGCATTTTCAATTCCCCTCCTGAAATTTTGATCTGTCATTCCGGTGTTTGAAAATTCCCCTATAAAGTAAGGCAATCCCTCAACGTCAAACCCTATCAACCTTAGTTCCTGGGTGTTTGGCAATGTGTGTCTGGTCCTTATTGCTCCAACCTCCTTGATCCTGTATACCAGCCAGTTCGCACTCCTTAGCTCAAAATTCTTTCCTTCGGGATCGTCATATTTCTTAACAAATACGTCATGAAGGTGCTTCAGGAGTTCGTCGCTCATCCCATCATAAAAATTAACACCTGTACCCTTCGGCAGGGGCTCCTTAAAATGTTCACAGGCTGCTTCAACCACGATTCTGTGTATCTTCTCCTTCTGTAGATCCACTATGTACTCCTTCCTTGAGAAAGATTCATTCTTTTCATCCTTTTTTGGAACTGCATTGTTTCTCTCTTCTACCTTCACTTCCTTTTCATTAAGCTCTTTTATCCATGCCTTCCTTTTCTCTTCTGTCGAATTTTCTGTAATATATTTTATGAGATCCGCCTTCTTATAGGTTCTAGGAATTGTTTTGAGCCCAGATTTTTTGGCAATTGACTTTAGTTCAGCAAAGGATAGTTTCTCAATTGGATTTTGTTCATTCATGATTTCCTATGGTTGTTATGATTATAAATTTTTCATAGCTCACATATAGAGTTGAAGGGTCATCACATTTTTTCCTCAAC
>JAKBQK010000312.1 GCA_021835265.1 Thermoplasmata archaeon | reverse complement strand
ATAAGGGAGAGTATGGAAAGCCAAGGGGTGATGATGCCAATACACGCAGATCTAAGGATGGATCATCGGCGACAAAGAATAATGAGCATCACTTCGGCTACAAGGCACATACACTTGTGAATGAGATAAAGATAATTGAAAAATTATCAGTAACGCCTGCGAACGTGCATGATTCGCAGATCGATCTCAGTCTTCCCGGAATCATATGTTACCGTGACAAGGGATATTTCGTATCCGATTGCAAAGGGATCAATGGCACAATGGATCGATCCGTAAGGGGACATTCACTTCCCATGAAGAGCATACGCAGGAATCTCCGAATATCCCGCATTCGATCCATTGTGGAACATCCCTATGCATTCTTCAAGAGGATGTTCCGCTTTGGCCATGTAATGGTAACAACTGTGCAGAGGGTGAGGGTTAAGACATATTTCACAGCAATATGTTACAACCTTGTAAGGTCAAGATTCCTTGACAGGATAGCGTAAGCTATTGATATTCAGGAAAAAAATAAGAATGGGGATGAAGTTGCCCCAATAAGAGTGAATTTGAAGCTATTTTACCCAATATTCAAAATCATTCCAATGAATCATTGAAAATTGGGTGGTTGTGGGAAAACCTCTGATCTTTAATGTCGTTCTATATTTCTTTAACATAAACTTATTACTAGACTTCTTGGAAAATATAGTTTGCGATAGTTTCACTTCGTGCTGGTGATTGATTGAAAATCTTGAATAAAACTGTTTACTGCTAAATAGTCATATCTTTCTGGGTAAGGCCATTTGCCTAATTCTTCCAAAGACATTATTTTCAAATATTTTTCGAAATTATTTTTTTTAGAATCTATAAGGTCGTTGATTAATTTCCCTTTTAATGTTTTGAAAACGTATTCGTGTCCATTGCGTTCGAACGATATCGATCTTGCTTTTTCGGCATCATTGAGATTGTATTCGCCATAAGAATCGTTTGAGATAACAAAGCAATTTGGATCATCTTTTAATTTCTTAATCAATCTCTCATCAGCCTTTTCACCATATAATGATGGTGTTCCTTCAAATTGACGCATGATCTTTTGGTATTCCTCTTTCGCATTGTCACTAATATTACTAATAACCCTAGCTGTTTCAGCATCAATGTAAATTCCAGCCGGGATTATATTGATATTTTCTAAGCATCTTATACAATCCTTCAAATAATTTATTTCAGGTTTTATGCTATTTCTATTATCAGCTCCTTTTTTTCGTCCATTGTGAACTATATTGCTGCCGTCTATGTACAATTTCATTGGTGAATACTCAAAAGACTTGTTTGAAGAGCTATAGAAACCTAACCAAGAAAAAGCGGGCCTCTTCAGTAAAATATCCTCTAAGTCTTCCTTCCTAGCTATTTTTGGGAAGTTAGGATTGTCAATTTTAGGTAAGTAGTTTCGAAGTTTATGGGAAATGTTGCCTAAATCAACCATAATCCTTCCGGATTCTGTCCCTTCATTCATCTCTCTTTTTAATTTCAATAGGACAGCTAACAATAAAGCTTCGGTCCAATTTTTAAAATCAAAATTGTTAGTAAGTTCCTCAACCAACCTATAGGATTGCAAAGTCTGATTATTAGGTATCCTGAGTTCTCTAGCTTCTATGTAGTCTTCGTGATTCGCAAATCCTCCTGACATAGATGTTATCAGTTCATCTATTCTTCTAAAACCATGCTCCTTTGCGTATTGTATGATATTCTTAGAGATGGAAGCGTTTACGAGATAACCATCGAAGAATTCTACGGATTCTTCTATTTCTCCTTCGGAGACGTAATTATCGGCCTTCACGTCTTCGTAAATATGCCCAACAGGATCTGCCCAGTTAAGCTGATCTTTATACTTTTCTTTCAATTTGTTGATTGCATAAAATA
Organism: Thermoplasmata archaeon; assembly: GCA_021835265.1. The sequence continues at coordinate 3,700 of JAKBQK010000312.1, read as the reverse complement.
TATGATTGTCATAGCTTTCCAAAAAGTCGTTGATGTCTGTATATCCCCAGGAATCTGTCCAGAACAAGTTTTGATTATGAAAACAGACAAACAATATGCTCTCCTTGGATTTCAGCGAAACTCTTCTTTCGTTCAAGAATTCCTTGGTTGGTTTATACTTAAATACATTTTCAATTTTGTTATCTAGAACATACCGACCAAAGTCGTAAATAGGAAGTTCTGACTCGATGGAATTTATCAAGTAAGTACGAGATAGATCAATGTCATAACACCTGATTACCAAACCAAAATCACTTCCGTTAACTCATATGTATATCCTAAGGGCTTGGATACTATATCACACTTCTGTTCTTTAGTTCTTTCACCCAACAAGTGTCGTACGCAGGTCTAGCTGAGCTAAAATTTGAGATATCTGAACCTCGGTATTCCCTGCTCTACAGGAGGTTTACCCAAACTACATCTCATATTATAGAAATTCTCTCATGTCCCAAACCGGGGGAATAGAGATTTTCTTCGTAATAACAATCCAGTTATACTCATCAAGAAATTTTGTAATCGGTTTTCCTACCTTTTCAAGAAACCTGATTTCTTCTGTTAATTTCGCTTTCTCAGGCTCTTTTGTATAATTGCGTAAATTTCCTTCATAAAGCCTTTTCAGTTTCATTGAAAGTTCCGAAGCGATATTCCTGTTTTCTTTACAGATTGAAATAGCCGTTTCCTGCATCTGCCGCATGAAGTTGAGATAAGCATCGGGACCAGATTTATTGTTTTTACCTTGAAATTCTTTGAGATAATGTTCTCTGATCTCATTGTCCCACATCACAAAAATCTCGGGCTTGATTATATGCAGTATCTTTGATGCTCCAGTATCATTTATTTTAGTTAATTTATCTAGGGATGTGAATAAGTCAGTAATATTTTTAGTGGTTCTGGAATCTTTAAAATCCAATTCCAACAGTGAAGATGGGAGTTCTTCTATACGCTTTACGGTATCTCCTTTGTACCATTGGTTTATTTCAGCAGGAATAGTTTTGCATGATAATCTCATTCTCCAGTGATTAAGGAAATTCACCACCGCTTTTCCCGGATCCCCAGTATTCAGGCTTTCCCTTACTTCCTTCAAATCTTCTAAATATAACACGTCCTCGCCCATTACGTTGTACAGGAAAGTGGCCCATTCAATATCTTTTGAGGTTATCATTTTAATCTAAAAGTATATACCACAAGTCCATAATAATTACTTTGTATTTGGTCGGCACAGGTCTGAATTTTTAAGAGTCCCAATCAGAATATGCTAAAATTCTACTTGAGCCTAGATCTCAAACTGTCAAGTTTTACTTTAGTATTTCGCATGTCCAGTCTTATATCATGATGGAGGGTTTCGCCTAATAAATTGTTCAATGTATGGATTCCAGCATAGAGAAAAACAGCCATTTTCTCTATTGTTTTTTTAGGAACTGCGGGGTAGGAATAACCATTTTTATTGCTATTTACATAAAAACCAGACTCTTTTATTTTGCTTGAAAAACTTTCCATAATGCTGTCTGTTTGATGTAGATCTTTGAATAAAGTGTTTTTTACTTCACTCCTTGATATTATATTCTCGTACTGCTCATTAGTCAATGTGGGAATACTTTCCTTTATTACATCGAATACATTTTCCTTTATAATTTCAAAGTTTGATTGAATACTACCAAAAAAGACACCTATGAAACGAATGACATCTATTTTTGGTTTATGAGATTTGAACGATTCAGTTATGATCTCATCACAGTTTATTTGGTTGTAAAGAACCTTCACTCTTTCATTCAATAATGGTATAGTTGTGTTTGAAGAGTCGTTGAAAGTTTTATTGAACTTGTGTGACTTGTCCAAACAGATCATCATAAGAAATGCTTTAGCGAACTCCTCTAATCCTATTTCAATCAGTGCACCGGCCGTGGGAAGAGATAGATTTTCGGAACAAGCATCTTCAAGTAATCTTATTGAATTTCTGATGCATAGCTCTAGAACTTTCACTGTGGGCTCACAATTCATCATGATCACAAACTCTTCCAATCTTATTTATTTTCACAAATTATGCCATCATTAAATGCATTATATCTTGATAAGTTGCATTTGCCCCTAATGAATTTCATTTGTAAACAATATCATCTAAACGAACCTTCGTCTTGTAAATCAATCCATTCCTCAACCTGTCCAAATGACTTTCTATATTAGCGGGAGAAGGAAGGTCTGTAAAAGCACCTGAGACATTATCCATATTCATTTCCTGGAATCCGTCAATGAGTATCCAAGCATTCTCTTTGAGTATCTCATCACCCTTTATTTGGAGGTTTCTTTCCCAGGATGGCTCTTGTTTTAGTTTCTCAGGGTTAACATATAACGGCGTCAAAGAAACAATCTTTCTGGTAGGTTGGATATACTTAATTTGAGCGAAATCCAATCTTGGATATGCCGTTGCAAAGTCTTTCTCAAATTTCATAAGCACCTGGAGACCTGAGCCCTTGGGGTTTGGGCCTCCGAGATACTCAATGACTGGATTACGATAGTCCCGTATAAACCAGTCCACTCTACCGTAAGATGCATTTGCAACAGACGCATCATTTGCGCCGGTTTGTTTGGCTCGGAAAAAGACCGGATCCTCTTTTGCAGATGTCCACAGGTAAGAACTTCTATCAATCGGTATGACCCAAACATCAGCATAGGTTTCAATTTTCGTGTGACTGAGAGTACTTCCTGGCACCTCAAAGTAAAGTGTGTGATTTAGCCTAATTTTGTCCTTATCACCAGCATCAATGAGTGCATAGAGGACGGAGAAATATTCCTTTTTTTCATTGATCACCTGAGGTTGCATTCCCTTTACAAGGTTATTGTGCATTGCTGCATATATTTCAAGAAATTCCTTTTTGAATAACTTAGACTCCCTTTCTATATTTGTGATCTCGGAAAGTATGTCCTGATATGTTCGATCTGATGTCAATCCATTGATCTCTATTATTGCTTCGGAGTTCAGCCCTCTAAGTGAATAACCTGTAATGTTCTGGGAGCCGATAAAAGCCTTAAACTTGTTTTCACTGTAAAGAAATAGGAAGACTTTCGAGTGCATCATTGGCCTATATAATTGTCTCAGGCGGTCTTTTTCTAAATCATAGTTTCCATAACCTAGGTGGATTCTAATAATATTTCTCTTTCCAATACTTTGTAAGTCATCATGGAGGCTAGCCATCGATTTCAACGCTTTATAATTTGCGTCCCCGAAGATTAACAGTTCTAGTTTTCTTATAATCTCATCTCTGGGACCTAAGTCAGAAATACCTGCCTCGGTGATAAACCCAGCAACTACCTTGAAAGATAGACATTCACTCAGAGCCTTCTGTAGTGAGGGCCTAATATCACCTCTGCTTCTACTGAAATGGAATTTTATATTCATATTGCTCAAAGGTATGACGGATCATCTTAATCAATATTGGGTCTTTTTAAGAGATTTCATTACAAATACTGAATTGTTGATATACGAACGAACAGCTGGAAAGAGCCATTTAAAACGTAAATACAGTGTACTATTATAAATATGGACCGGTCGGGATTTGAACCCGAGGCCTCCTGCTTGCGAAGCAGGCGATCTACCGCTGATCTACCGGCCCTTCAGGCTGCATCACAACTTGCAATAAAAAACTACCAATCATATGCAAAGTCG
>JAKBQK010000267.1 GCA_021835265.1 Thermoplasmata archaeon | reverse complement strand
CCTGTTGCCATCTTAATGGCAAATCGCGGAAATCTCATTTTTTCAAGTTCTTTCTCAAGACCATCTGCAATAAGTTCATTACCACCAAACATTTCAAATAGTTCCATTGGGGAAGGTACATTTAGTATCTCAAAACAATAGATTATTGCCTCTATGGCCCTCCTTTGAGAAAGATGGAACCGAGACTCTTCATGAATATCTGTGTTGAACCAGTAATCCAGAAGTTCCTTTGTAACATATGTTACAGTTTTACCGTTTTGAGAGACATAACCATTCTTGGACCAAGTTTCAACTTCTTTCATTATTCTTAGTGCAAGTGGATGTTTCGCAAAGTATTCCTTATTATGAGTTTTTCCTGACATTCGATTACCTCAAGTCAATCTTTTTGAATGCAGAAGCATCGTTACCAAACACATCTACAACTCTGATAGCTATATTGTATTCTCTTCCTTTTTTGACTCTAAAATCTGCCAAAGTAATAACTGGTTCCGTTGACTTACGATTCCTGATTGCCTGCCACATGCTTTTGAAGGTCGTAGAGTCATAATCCCAATCAACAGCCCAGAAATCGATGAGATATGCATAATTCTTTTTGAGAAGTTCCTCCGCTTCTTTTCTTTTATCCTCATCCTTTATGGGATTGTTATACACAACGTACTGATTAATTGATATCTTAATTGCGGCTTCATCTCCAGATTGATCAATTATCTCTGGTTCTGATATATTCAAATAGGGTTTCTGATAAAAAATTATCTTATCAGAAAGGGATGGGTCACCCACTTTTGTGCTTCTAAGATATTTATAAACATCCGATGGAATTATTTTTGACTCTATTTTTGAGTTTCGTGAGGAAATGAATTTCTTGAGGTCTTCATCGTAATTGGAATCATAATCCCATGCAAGGATTACAAGATTCCTGTAACCTCTCCCGTCAAGCACTGAAGCATCCTTTGATAGTTCTATTGCTTTTCTCGCAGTCATAGGACGATCTGGCTCACAAACGTAAACAAGAGTGTTTCTGTCAGTGTTGCTAATACCCATGCCCAGTTTGTCCTCTCTTGGGCTAGCACCATATAGCTTGAGGATGATATCATACATCTCCCTTAGTTTGACCTCATGCAGATAGATCAACTGGCGCTGGTAATTGCCAAGATTTTCGATTAAAAATGAATCTGCTCCTTGATTAACGAGACGAGACCTGGTTACTTGGATTGCAGTTTTAGATAAATCTGTGGTAATCCACTTGCGTTTTAATCTCTCTGCAACAGCTGCTGTTGTACCCGAACCGCAAAAAAAATCCGCAACAAGGTCGTTTTCATTGGAAGAGGAGTTAATAATAAGTTCCAACAGCTCTTCTTTTTTCTCTGTAGGATAACTCTGTGTGAAAGAATAAGCAGTAATGTCTTCCCATAAACTATCCCTCAATGTAAAATTGGAAGAAGGGATAAAATATTCAGGTTTACCCGTACTCCGATTAGGTCTCAAAATGCCTTCAATTATGGCTGATTCTGCTCGTTCTTTGGTCCAGCGCCAATGATTTCCTTGGCTTGGTCTATAACCAAAAAGTTCATAATCCATTCCATTTCTGATGCCAGAAGCCTCGAAGGAATGCCACCTATCCGGTTTCTTTACCTCCTTTGTTGCAGGATCGATCAAGTGCTCTGAAGATTTTGAATAGAACAGAATATAGTCAACGGCTACGTTGAGTGATGGAACCTGTTCTCTTTCCCTGACATTTTTATGTATTCTCCTGACAATTATCTCATTCCTGAAATTATCATTGCTGAAGATCTCATCCATAATTATCTTGATGTAATGAGATGCCTTCTGGTCGCAATGAACGTAAATTGCTCCTTTGTTGCTAAGAAGCCTCTTCATAAGTTGTAATCTAGGATATAACATGTCTAGAAATGAGTCAAGCCCCCTTTCCCAAGTATCAGTGTATGCAAGTCGTTCACTCATTGGCAATTCCATTTCAAACTCTTTATTTCCTATTCTCACGTCGTTTGGGAAGTTAAAATTCTCTCCAGTATTAAATGGAGGATCAATGTAAATCAAATCTATCTGACCTTCGTAACCCTGAGAAAGCAATGCCTGCATAATTAGCAGATTATCTCCCCATATCATTCTATTAGGTTTAGTTTGAATGTCCAACTTTTCATTTCCAAAATAACTAGAAAGTGGTCCTGTGGCCCTGTTTGGGAAAACTATCTCAGCAGTCTGAAATGTGAGGTCTTTTGCAGAGGGTTCTTTTCTGGGTTTGGAACTCCAAACCAACCTTGCAGTGTCCTTTTGCTTTTTTCTTTCGCTTCCGAGCCTTTTTCTTTCAGCTATGACTGCTTCTTCGAAATTTTCATTGTTTTCCATTGTATCACGCCCTATATCAAATTCTTCGGTATTCAATATTTCAAATTCGATTCAAGATTGCCGTAATTCTAACTCTTTCTGCGTTAAGTGGGTTTTCCATGTCTTCATAACTCTTAACCTTTTGATCTATGTAATTGTTGGAGCAGTTACTTTCTTGATCTCCACAAAGTATCGAAAGATTTTGATAATACGTAAACCAATGAAAAAAATATGATCTTTTCCCAACACTTAAAAGATTTTCAGAATGTGTTTTCAAAAATTCCTTAATTATCATTTTTTATTCCCTTAGATTAATTTTTAATTTTAAAAAATGTCCGCTATCAAAATAAAATATGTTGATATCATCAACTAGGAGGTGAGAAAAAATGAGTGAAAGGAGCTCCAACGACCAGAGATCTGATGTCAAAAACCCTACAAGTTCGGATTATAGGGAAGCAAATATAAACAGAGAAAATCAGATGAATCCCAACAACCCTGCATACCACAAATCCAGGGGAAAGTAAGTAAAATGGTAAAAGGAAGGTTTATTACCTTCCCTTATTTTTTTACAATGGTGGAAGAGACAGAACTTAAAGAAGAGTTAAGAAAAAAGATCATGTTCGGAATTAATCAAATGACAATTTTGTACAATAATGAACGCATAAATAATCCTGAGAAATATGATTTTTTTTACCAGTGGGATTACCTCTGGTTTCAGATAAGAAGAGCCAGTGACCCTGGTTTTTTTAGACATATTTTTATGTTGTCTCATAAGAGCCCAAACTTTCACAGCAATAGATTATTTGTGACGAAGATGATCCTTATGGATATTTGTGCCGGTAAGTTTAACACAGATCAACTCTCAGGAATTGCTAGTATAGACTCAGTTCACAGAAAGAACAAGGAAGGAGATTATCACCCGAGACAAACAAGAAGAAGACTGAATGAGGAATTAAGGGAAGTAGTATTTAAAAAAGGCAGACAGGACTTAGATGAACGGAAACTCAGCTATAGTACGGTATTCAATGAAGAGACAAGTAAAACTAGTTCTTTGCTAAAAAAAGCCGAAGAAATGTGGAAAGCTGAGGTAAATAGTCAATATATAGATGAGCAAAGTGTAATAGAACAATCCAAACCTATTTTTCTCCAAGAAATTTATCCAGAAAGATGGAATGATTTAAAAGAACTGCAGAAAAAAATGCTTGAGATTATGCAATCATTTGAAGTTGAAATTAAAAATAGCAAATTTTTTTCAGCGTTATACGATGAGATAAAAACTTTTACGACTCTTTTTGTAACATTAAGTAATCATATTAACTCCATTTGTGAAATCTTTTGGTTTATGAAGAAAGAGAGCCCTAAGAGAACCGCTTTGTTGATCTCACAAATTGCATTTAAGATCGATGAATCTGATATTGAAAAAACATTTTCAATAATGACTTCAATTGGATGGAGTCCCACAAATATTGTAAATGATTTAATTCTAGTGCCAGGAGCATTGTTATTCTTTAGACAAGAAAAACTTGCAATTTCATTAATTAAATCATTAATAACTTTGGAAAATAATGATGCTTTGAGCCTACCACTAAGTCTAAATTTTATTGCAATTCTCAGAGATGCGGGTAAATATAAAGAAATGTTAGAATTGTCAAATACTATCATTGAAAAATATAAGACAAATAATGACTTATTCATATTAGCTTTAATAAAAATTAGGAATGCAGAGGCACTTTCTTTAAACGGAAAACATATTGAATCTGTAACTAAACTTGAAGAGATCTTTGAAAAAAGAGACCAATTTGAAGGGTACTATGTTCCATATCACAAAGCAATAAAACTTGCCTTTGATTATATCTTAAAAGAAAATGAACCTATGCCTGAAGAGGGAACAGTACCAGTTCGAGTATCTATATTAGAAAATCTACTTCATGCTGCTTATAAGATAAGCGAATATTGCCTTGTTAAAAAATATCTAGAAGAGTTATTTGAATCAGAATCGGAGTATTTCAAAAGAGAAGATGCAACAGATTCTTTCATCAACTTAAATGATCTTAATATGTGAATCCAAGACATAAATTATTATTCGTTTAGATGAAATAACAGCCTTATCACGATTTTATTTCCAAGATTGTACAAACTAAGATTGGATAAAATTCCCAAAAAAAGATCTGTCTTCAAATTCATTTCATTACATCGTTCAATTGTCTCTAAGGCTGAGACATGAAATAATGGGTAAAACCATATTCCCATAGATTAACTCTTGGAAATACCGCATTATTAATAGATTCAAGCAACATATAGGGAATCTGCATAGAAATGATTTTACTATCTTTGAATATACTGAAATTTTCGTCCATTATTGAATGGTACAAGGAATCCCATAATTCAAGTTCTCCAGACGAACCTTCTGTTATAAGGCCATATCTGTCAAGCATCCTGCACTGCATAGATGTGTAATGTCTTCCTGTATCCATCCTGTATGAATGTTTCATAAACAAGGCAATGGAATAATCTAAATCTTTAAGAAATGATGCCATCATTTCAGATGTTTTTGAATGCTCAGGAAACGTTTGGATATTTTCTGATTTCAATTTAATTTTTGTTTCCCCGAATATTTTTTTAAGAATATGTTCCACTGTTTCAGAATCAAGCCACTCTGGCCTTAAGAGTGAGACACTCATCTCAGTCAATCTTTTCCCTTCCGTGTCAATTTCACCGGAAGCAATCCTTCTGGAACTAATGGGAAAAAGATCCTGGGCCAGTACCGTATCCACAAGCCTGATCTCCACTGGTTTGAGCCCATTCTGGATTCTCTTTACATTTATATCCCGTACATTCTTTTCTGTTTCCCTGGAGGCCACTATTACTGCATAATCACTGTTATCAATGGCATCTCCCTGAGTGTTTCCCAGCTCCCTTACTTCGTAATCAGCATGGAGAGAATCAAGATATTTGCTTATGGCCTTGTTCCTCTCTGAATAAACAGGCATTTTGTATCGCTTTGTCTTGGATGTGTACTGATCTGATGTAAGCCCAACCACGATCTTTAATCCAGTCTTATAAGCCTCATCCAGCAACTTCCTGTGCCCAATGTGGAAGTATCCGAATGATCCGGCCACAATACACAGTTTCAAGAAAACTCATTCTCCGGTTATCTTCCCCAGCCTTCCGACTCCTTCCCTGATCTGATCCACAGATCCAAAGGTGAAATTCAGCCTCATGCTGGATTTCTGGCCGCCATAAGTACTGAAGGCCTGCCCGCTGAC
>JAKBQK010000122.1 GCA_021835265.1 Thermoplasmata archaeon | reverse complement strand
CTTCAAGACAACAATAAGGGGTGACTCTCTAGACAGATGTGACAAGAAAGAAAGGATGGATCAAGTTGCATGCTTCCGTTGGCATCAATCATGTGAATGCACAGAAAATTGCGATCACATCTGCACATATGCATGATTCTCAGATATTGCCTTTATTAGTTACAGGAAAGGAGGATCAGGTATTTGCAGACAAGGCATATGATTCCAGAAAGATATTCAATCTTCTCGATGCAAACGGTACCGATGCCATAATACCTCTGAGAAAGAACTTCAGGACAACAACAAGAGGATCTCCTCTAAGACATAGAATAGCAAGACAGATCCGAAACTTGGGAGAAGAGCAATGGAAAGAGAACAACAACTATGGAAGAAGATGGATCGTTGAGATATATTTCTCCGGCCTGAAAAGAGTCATGGGTGAAGTCATCAAGGCCAGAAAGCTTGAATGCGTAATACAGGAAATAAGGTTGAAGGTACTGTATTACAATTATCTCAGGAATGATACAAGTGCTTATGGATAATTACTCAACACAGTTCCTAATGTCACAATGGTTTTAAACCCCGATAATCGCTCATCTCGAATAAAGCAGGATATCACATCTCTTGACCTGATTTTTGGTTACAGGAGCAGTGGAAACCTATCTATGGCAATATTTTTTCGGGTGTTGTAAAGTTGATCTATACCTATGAACATAGACAAAAAGTTAGGAACCTTATTGTTTCTTCTAACCACTGTGTGATACAGAACAAAATATCCTGGGTACTCAAACGATGGAACAGAGGAAAGATACAAACTTTATGTTTAATTTGAAATATAGTGCTGAAGTAATGAGATGAATATAAATGGCGAAAATTCTGGTAATGTTGGTTACGGGAAAGGAAAACATAAACACTGAGATGGTGGCATTCAGTTTTGCCTTTAACGCAGTGAAGAATGCCAAGTCAAACGTTGAGTTTCTATTTCTCGGAAGGGGAGTGCAGGCTGCGAATAAAAATCAGAAGAGTTCACCGCAGTTTTTAGAACAGATCAATATTCTCAGGTCAGAAGCGATACCCCTGAAGATATGCAAGGTGAGCATGTCCGGTGAAGGTCTTACAGAGAATGATATATTTTCTGGACTGGAGCCAGTTTATGGTGGAGTGGAAGTTGATTCCCGGATTCAGGACGGATATTCGGTAATAACGTTCTAGGTTAGATCTTTACGATAACAGAAATACAAATCATCCTGTCAATAATTTCAGGGATATTAGTTGGTTTTTCGTTAGGACTTATTGGTGGTGGAGGTTCAATACTCGCTATTCCATTATTGATATATTTTGTTGGTTTTGATCATCCTCACATCGTTATTGGAACAACTGCACTGGCAGTTGGCATAAATGCCTACTTGAATCTTATTCCACATACGCTTAAGAAACACGTCAACTATAAGATTGGTATTGAATTCACTTTGCCTGGTGTAGTCGGAGTTCTGGTGGGTTCTGAGCTCGGACTTCTTACCCCAGGTAACGATCTTTTATTTTTCTTCAGTTTTTTGATGATAGGTATAGCAATTTATATGCTAAACCGAAAATGCATTGATATATCGCAAGTCGAGAGAAAGATTTCTAAATCATCAAGATCATTGGCGATACTGATCTTAACTGGCCTTATTGTGGGGTTTGCATCAGGCTATTTTGGTATCGGCGGGGGATTCCTTATAGTTCCAGGACTGCTTTTCGGAGGCGGGCTAAATATATTGCAAGCGGTGGGAACATCTCTCATGGCCGTTGGAACCTTTGGCGTTATAACGGCGGCCAGATATGCCATAAGTGGAGATCTTAACTTAATAATTTCAGCACTTTTCATTGTAGGAGGGATATTCGGTGGTTGGTTTGGTGCAAGACTTGCAGGCAAAGTACCTAAAAGAAGACTAACCCAGATATTTGCAATAATCGTTATTATAGTTGCCCTATATATAATGTATCAGAACTATACTGTGGTTCTGCACCTTTGATAGCCTTGTAATACTGCCTTTAATTTATTCATTCAAAAACCTTTTTATACGCGTTCCTGTGTATTTCAATTAGCTGCGTCCCGCTGAAAGATCGCATCAGGAAAAAACATAATTGGCAATTGGTTACTTAAATAATATGGATCTTGCTTAAGCCCCTAATATTGCTCCGAACAACATCATTATTATAACAGGAATGGCAAGGACCAAGACCGCCAAAATGTTGTTAAAAAATTTTAAAGTTAAGGCATCTTAATAGGAATCGCGTTGTTGCATCCCAATTCAAGAAATTTCGTAAATTGTCTCTATTCTCGTAAGAACTACTTTTAAGGCGCTAATTTCGATCCGATGTGAACATTTCACTTAGAAAGAGTGTATATACTTTTGTGGACGCCAGAGAGCGTGGTTAAATCACTATTTGCACCGTTTAAAAAGTGCCTAGATAGACTGCATTCATGATGGCCTATCTGTAAAACAGATCTAGTAATGGATGGCACTAAATTGGTGTTTAATGTTATTCTTTCATTGACCAGCGAATTTAAACTAGTATTTGACAACGATCTCTCTTTTTCAATGCATAGCAACACTTCTCTATTTTTCAAGGTTGTTTTTTCCTATCTCTATTTGGGAAATTCAGTTTTCCTACATACTCCAATATCCAGCTCACTAATTTTTCATATGACTGCAAACCTTTTTCTGCAATTTTTACCAGGCCATCTTCATTTACAACCAGATTTCTTTCGGACATCCAGTCTAAATAATTAACCAACCGATCATATGCCAGCCCAGTTCTGACAGAAAGATTTGAACGATTTGAGGCTCCTTCCTCAGCGAGGCTGTAAAGAATCCTTGCAACAAGATATAGATCAGGCTTGAACAGCTGATTCCTGGAATCTTTCAGCAAACCACCTCAGCTGTTTTAATGTGCTTTTCATGTCATTGATTTCACTCCATGATTCTTTAATTTCCCTGAGTTTTACGATGAATGCTAGAATGAGTGATACTATAATTATGACTAACGGATAAAAGTGGAAGGCGTTCAGATCAACTGCAAGTGGTCGAATTAGCAGCACAAGAAATATGGGAACAAAGAACAACAGAATGAGATAAATCATAAAAGCATAAACAAGAATCACAGTTCCTGTATAGAATGAAAAGCCGCTCTTTCCTCTTGAGATATTTTTCAAAAGAGAATCCCAGTCCTGGCCTACGATAAATTTCACAAGATCCTTAATATCCCTGTGTTCAAAAGACACAGTGTTACTTACTTCATTTTTTTTCTTAATCACTTTGCTTGTTCGGTAAACATAAACAAATAAGGTTATGTCAGCGATAATTCCCAGTATATCGAATATATCCAAGTTGTATCCAGGCGATAACCTGAATGTCCCTAAATCAGTGACTAAATTATCGAAGTCATAATTTAAAATCAACAATAACGCTCCCAGCAAAATTGCGCTTACAATCAGAATTAGTGAAATTATCTCAGCCGCAGCTTGCCACAGATCATCATATCTTTTTGTTTTCTCTATTACAAATTTCAGAGATTCCGCAGCACTGATAGCTCTGTCCGTAGTTTCGGTCATCTGATGACCTCCTCATAGTTTATAAGAAAAACATTCTTATCAGATATTATTAGCACTTCATTCCCACCGTCATTGAATAACCCGGTTTTCAGATGCGGATACTGACTTTTCGAAACTAGTTTTATGGTGAAGGGATTGAAAAAAGAGAGATTGTTAATGAAACTGGTGGTTAAATTTAACGCTGGCAGTTTTGATAAGTCGGTGGTTGAGTTGAAAAATAAATCAATATGCGGAATTATTTTTGTACTATTGAAATCTACTTTGTTGACTGTGAAGTAAGATGAATTTTCTGGTATTTCAATTGAAAGATTATAAAGTCCATTTCCAATCAGATATATCGCGGTTTTTGAATCAAAACTTGGAAGTTTGGCTATAACGATATAATTTGTTTCATTCAATTGCCCATTTGGAACTATTTCATAATTAGAGGAAGAGTGATAAAAGGATACCAGAGTTAATTCAAGTGTAATGATTATTATTAGAACGATTATTAAGACTTTAAATTGCTTTAGATTAATCTTCTCACCTGATTACAATATTCCCTTGAAAGTAATTAAATGAACTCACTCAGAGTGAGGGAACATAACCTATCAGATTGACATTTCTAAAGAAAATTCCTGATTTTTTAGCAATATTTACGTTGTTTTCGCCATAAATTCATTTCATTTTTTTCTTCCAACGGCATATCGATCTCTTGAGCACTAAGAAAAATGCTAAAATGATCGAAAGTATGTACACCTGGAATTTGCTGAAATTATTATCCGGTAATTCTTTTAAACTTAATAGCTCTATCGTCCCAAGGATTAAATGTTCAGTGACACCATAGATTTAAAAGGGTGTACAAAAGATGGTTTTGTTTTAATAAAGAATCATGGCCTTATAGCAAGCAACAGAACTGCTGCCCTTGTTGGCGCAAATGGAGATATTGACTGGGCCTGCCTTCCCAAGTTTGATTCGGATCCGATTCTTGCAGGAATCTTGGATTCAGAGAAGGGCGGTCATTTTATTATTTCACCAAATGATACATCGGATCTCAGAGTATACCAGAATTATAGGGAAATGACCAATATATTGGTCACGGAGTTCATAAAGGGAAATAAAACTATTTTGAGACTTACAGACTTCATCCCTGTTTCTGAATTCACAACAATAAATTTCCCTGAGATACACAGATATGTTGAGGCCCCGGAGTCAGATATCCAGGTTTCTGTAACTTTCAATCCAATTTTCGATTATGGAAATAACGGGCCCAGCATCGAAAAATCGCTTTCAGGTTACGTTTTCAACGGCGGAAATTATTCGGTAGCACTGGCCTGTGACGTTCCTCTCGCAATAACGGCTGGTGGTGTTCACGGCGTCTTCACTCTGAAAAAACACTCTTCAAGATGGTTTGTTCTCCTGAACGGGGTTAAGCATACCCTAAGAATTACTGATTACAGATCTTATGAAAGACTTGAGGAAACCACAAATTACTGGAAAAACTGGATTTCACAGTGCACGTATCATGGTATTTACAGTCAGCATGTCCTCAGATCAGCACTTGCCCTTAAAGGGTTATTCTACGAACCGTCCGGGCTTATGGTTGCGGCCCCCACAACCAGTCTGCCAGAATGCATCGGAGGGGAGAGAAACTGGGATTACCGGTATGCGTGGATAAGGGATACTGCCTACGTTGTTGAAGCACTATCCATGATTGGTTTGAAGAAGGAAGCAACTAAATTTCTTTATGATATGATGGAGAACATTTCAAAGGATAACGACAAATTGAGAACAATTTATACTATTGATGGCTCATCCTCTCTTAATGAACGCACGGTTGATTTTGACGGGTACCTGCACTCAAAGCCTGTACGTATCGGGAATAAAGCCTCAAGACAGCTTCAGATTGATGAATACGGTTCGATAATCAATTCAATCTATCACCTTTCAAGAATCGGCGGGACAGTAAATTCGTATATGTGGAATTTTGTGATAGATTTTCTTAAGAAACTCGAGTCCCTGTGGAAAGAACCTGATTCAAGTATCTGGGAATTCAGAACAGAGAGAAA
>JAKBQK010000038.1 GCA_021835265.1 Thermoplasmata archaeon | reverse complement strand
CGTACCACCACGCTTGACAACCAAATTTCAGAACATCTATGATGAGTCCAAGAACGCCAATTCAAAGTTCATAAAGCAGGAAGATCCAGTTGACTTCCTTAGTGATCCTTCTTGGGGAATTTAAAGGGGCTTGTTAACAATGGCGTGCCTATATAAATCAGAAATGAAAAATCATTTCTCACATCCACTATTTTTGAAGGTTGAATCGCTTGCAGAACCCGTATTTTATTGGCTGGAAGAAAATATAGATTTAAATAGAAGTCATAATTATTTGGTTAAGGAGATGAAAATGGAAAGACACCTCATGTCAACAGGTACAAGTTTGTACGTGAACATTCCACAAGCTATTGTAGAACTCTTTGAACTCAAAGCAAAAGACAAGGTTCAGTTGAAAATAACTTCAAATGGATTGATAGTGGAATTTGATAAGAATAGGAATAAATCAGATTGAAAAAAATGAGCCCCTGTCGGTAAACAGGAGCAGGAAGTGATCTTAATGGAAAATAAAGAAAACAACAATATAAATCGTGTGGAATTGCCAGTAAGCCAATCCTTCTTCTTGGATTACTTTCAAAGAGTCCAAGAGATTGTACCTGTGCCAGATCATGTTTTGAATTGTATATTAAAGACACAATTGTCTATGGCGTTATGCAATGCAAGCTATTCAACTAAACAGGGCCCAGTGAGATCATCAATAGGGCACTTATGGCTTGGCCCTTCCGGATCAAACAAGACTGGAGCAAGGAGATTCCTTGAAACAACCTTTGTGCACCTTAATCCGTTTCAAGTTAACACTAAGCGATTATTCTCGAAACATACACCTCACAGTATACTCGCCAATCTTAACAAGGTCCCAGATGAGACAAAGCACAATGGCGTACCATACGCAATGGCAATAATCAGGGATGAAGCGTCAACGCTGGCAAAGGAGAACAGAAGCGGTGCCCTATCATCCACTTTCGAAACGTATGCTGAAATAATGGACAATGAAATACAGGATTCGGGCACAACAGGACGTGGGAACGAATCGTATCCTGACATCTTATACTGCACTACCTGGCTAACCTCAACACCAATATTCCTCAATCATTTATCAGATCAATACTGGGAACAGGGCATAGGTTTCAGATTTTTCTATGTGAAGGATGAGGCCCCATTGCGCTACAATCCACTTGGCGATGACGGTGAAACAGTATCGAAAGAACTTCTTGAAGACATGAATGAAGAATATTTCAAGATTCTAAGAAAGATAAGAAGAGTAGATGCCACAGATGAGTTCAAACAAGGATATGCGGAATATGTTGACCAGCTCCAAGTAGCCCGAATTGAAGCACATAAGAATAGAGATGATTCCATGGAAATCAAGGCCACAACAAAATTTCAGGGCCAAGTCTTACAGTTGGCAATGATTTACGCAGCTTCAAGGATAAAGCGTGATCGTAATTACCTTGAATTAGAAATTCCGAATTGCACAGGAGATTGCAAGGAAATAACACTCTTGATGGATACGATAGACCTTCAATGTGCGATAAAGGACCTCGAAGAATACAAGGCAGTATTCCTTGATTACTATGATCAATATCTAAACAGGAGAAGACAGTCTTGGAATCCCGTCAAGATTACAAGAATTGTTGATCAAATCAAGAAAGCTTACAGCGATCTGATACGCGAGGGAAAAGGTTACAGAGTTGAGCGAGAGAAGGATGAGAAAGGGATCATGACAGTCTATCGGGCTACACAAGACAAGAAAGGAGAATGGGCATCTCAGGGACACATTGCACAAAAACTGGGCATGAATAAGGACGATGTAAAGTCTGCACTTGACAGTATGTTGGATAGCAACGGTATTGAGATGATAAATGCCAAAGGGAAAACCAAGCCTGTGAAGATAGTGAAATTGTTGAATGAATAGATTTTAGATTTTTTATAAGATTTTATGAACGGCTTCTTGTGCCGTTTTTCCTTTCTTTTAAGATATTAAAATTCAAGATTTTATGATATTTAGATTTTATAAGCCCTAATTGGTAATTTGTCATCCGAATCAGATTTCAATTCATTCACTACGTTCCAAAAAGTATGATCTAAAATTAGACTCTATAAAATCTATAATATCTAATATCTCTTAATATCATATCTAAGTAGTAATGAAAATGGAACTTTTATCGTGTCTATAAAATCTATTATAAAATCATAAAATTTCAAAACTGAATTAGGCCAACCATAACATAATTACCCAAACATCACGAGAAGTCTTAAGATACATCTCCAGAAGCTTCTCTCTGTTCTCAATTCATTTTCCGATGCCAGATTCTCGAATCCTTTCCAACATCTCGCGTCTGTAACTGAAACACTCAACCATTACTTTTGCGACTTCCTCCTCCCATTTTTTCTTTTCTGCGAAAACTTTATCGCTGAACGTTAGTGAGAACTCGTGCTTAGATAGAGCTTCTTTTAACGAGTCAAAAAGATCTGCGACCCTCTTCTGGGAACTCAATACATTGCTAAGTTTATCCTCTAAACTGCTTGTCTTCTCTTTTGCTCTTTCAACCTCTTCAGGCAACAAGTCTCTGACGCCTTGGTAGAAGTACGTCTCTGCCAACCATACAGCATTCACAACCGTGTATCCTTCCGTCATAAGCTCTGTCTGCTGATTACGAAGGAAAACCAAGAAAGTAGTCTCAAATTCTATTGAAGCTGCCATGAACACTTTACGTAGTGAAATCAGATAATACTTCCCTTTCTTTAGCCTAACATAGTGGTCACTCACTCGATCGTTAAACTTATGCCTATAGGGGTTTTGCTCATCGGTCTAAGATGGGGAAACGCCGAATTGCCACCCGGTTCGTCAAGTAATATACTTTAGTCTGAACTTATTTTTTTACATTATTTGCCGGTAAGTCTGAAAACAAATCATTCCACTTTGACAGTGACCTTGGCGTAACTAATCGCTTGACATCTGATACACCCACTTGTTCATTGTCATCTATGAAGTCTATTTTCCTAACTCCCCGGAATAACGATGTTGAAATTGAATCTATAAGGTAAATACGTTTTTTCTCATACCCAGGTTCAGGGATATAGCACAACTTGTTCAGATCAGTATTCTGTGTGGTTTTTTTCATAGTCAATGATGAAACGGTGTATAAACTGAATGAAACCAGAACAATAGTGTTTGGGACACAAGCCAAATAGACTTCTATGAGATCGACATCGTTTTTCCTTCTCGGGATATATCGAGACAAAACTGCTGAAACCAACCAAACCAGAAAAACAATAGGCGACAAAACGGCCAGGAATTTGTTATGTATAATAAGGTTAACAGTGGCAAGAACAACAGAAAGCATGGCAATATAAAATGGGATCTCGAGTGACTCTCGGAAAAAGGAAGTGGTCGAAATTCGTAATTTAATTGGAAAGCAATTATGGCCTCTGGACATGTGAGCGATACTCTCTATGTCATTCATGATTATGCTCTCGTGAGTAGCATCATGACAAATATTGGCTACTTTGAACTCATGATCGACGTCTTTCAATTTCAGTCCAGAATAATGTAAAAATACGTAATGAAGAATGAAATATAGAATCACAACTGAAAAAATAATGTAAAGTAGAACATTAAATCCAACCGGGAAGGGGGTTGTAATTACGCTCAGTGAAACAAAGAGAAATATTGTCACAAGAATTACTTGGAGTAAAGAAAGATAAACAGTTAATCGCACTTCACGGGCATGATCCAAACTCCAAGTGGAATACTTAGAAAATGGTCCTATTTGATTATCTATACAATATTGCACCAAATTTGCCTTGAATGAACAAGCTTTACAGTCATCTAATTTGTCTGCTGTACTGTTACTGCTGTCCTTGTTCATAATTTTTCTCCCTTGCTAATGGGGTATGTCTCGTTGAATATATGATCCATAGTGTCATATACCATAAACCTGAGCATAACATAGATTGTGGAATTTTCTTCTCCTGCTTCTTTGTATATCCGCCAAATTACAACCTCACCACACCAAGCATAACTGGAAACAGAATTATGGTGGTATTCTAAACCTTCTTTTCAATACAACATAAGAAAACCTACAAATACAGTCTTGGAAAGTGATCTATCTCTCGCGGACGCATCTCGTTGTAGAGATCATTATTTTTATAATACCGTGTTTTATGGCTCCAAAAGAAAAGTATAATGATCTCATTATTTCAAATAATGTCATTTTTTACGCTATTTTCCTTTATCACCAACCAAATCATTAAGATCATTATTCTTTTTTTCTAGTCGCACATAATAATTTTTTCAAGAATGACTAAAAGGTTAGTTTTAAAACTTTGTTTGCGTGCAAGAATGAATATTGTATAATGATCTTAATGATATTGTATCAGAATCAATAAAATCCTATAAAAAATAACATTATAAAAAATAATGATCAAATAATGATATTGGTTAAAAATCACGTTCTTTCCCGACTAAAGTTAAAAAAATAATGATCTCATAAATCCTTACCCTTGAAGATATCTACACATTAGAAATACTGAGTTTTCACATCCCAGCATCTATACCTGACAAATCCAACATTTGACGTAAGAGAATTTAATGCCAACACAGGGAAATACCTAATAATAATCAGAGTCATCTTGGAACATTTCAAAGTCGTTTTGATAAACATTTACACATAAGAAATACAGGATTAAAGGGAAAAAATCAGTAATTCGAAAACAGGAAATGTGTATCTTTTTCCTTCCTGTTTGTATCCTGTTTTCTCAATTTGACCTAATTACACTATCTCACGAACATATCTATATTTTAGAAGTACCGTAGTTTCCTATGTTTGTAAGATGTACCTTGCTAATAGCTCTTTATAAGGTTGCCTTCTTCGTCTAACCTTTCCAGCTTTTTTGTTTTAGGATTATAGCGATAACTTCCCTTCTGAGTTCCGATGGTGTGCTTCTTTTGCTGTCCGGTGTGATATTTCAATAGCCTATTCCATGCATGAATTTCATCAACCATTTCATTGAGTCGCACTACCATAAATTCCAATCCTATCACAGTAGATTCATTTACGGTTTCTTTTTTATCGACCATAATTATCAGTTGATAAATTGCCAGACAAATATACAATTTCCTATATCTTTTGTATATTGGACATTTACGACCCCATTGATATAATAGTCATTGAACTACCTCTGCCGGGATTAAATCATAACTTTATATCCTTCGGAAATAACTTCATAACATAATTTTAAACAATTTTAGTGGATTTTAAAGCTCTACCTCTCAGAAATGCCTTAATCTTACGACTGCTTTTGGCATTTTTATGTATTTTAGATGTATGTGTCCGTGAATTATTAGGACACAAAAATTACTGCTTATTGTTGCTACACACCATGACCTCTCGCGTAATCCGAGGGGTGAGTCAAAGAACCAAGACGCTATGCTTTTGACCATTGAGATAAATAATGCATCATTTTAGAAATACAATACAGTTATAAGAACGGTTTACACAATTAATATGCCATGGAAAAATTAATTATTATTTTGGAATTGAAGTTTTATGCCAACAAAATATGAAGTTCTCTCAACACTGTTTAAAGATGAATTGCTTGCAGTAGCTGCATCATATGGGATACAGGTGAG
>JAKBQK010000484.1 GCA_021835265.1 Thermoplasmata archaeon | reverse complement strand
AAAAATAATAATACGCTAGCCATTTCCATTGGAGCCAAACATGGGCCCGTGGCCTAGTCTGGATAAGGCATTGGCCTTCTAAGCCAATGATCCGGGGTTCAAATCCCCGCGGGCCCGTTTAGAAATGTGTGTAATCTACTACTCCCATTTATTTTTCATTTCAAATATAAATACGCTACTTTGTAGCTTTAGAGGTCATAATCATGACTTGAGCATGATCGGAAATGTAGTGCGAAAGACTATTATTATTTACAACTTAGAATTATATACTTTTTAGTGTTCTACACTTATGAAGTCTCTGTTAGTCTCCGATAAAATTAGTTTGAATTACAAAGACAATAAACTAATTGTGAATGGTAAAGAGTATTTGCCTAACGAGATTGATTTTACAGATATTTTTGTTGACAGAATTTTAGAGGGTTATGTGACTGTTAAAGCACTGCGTTTTTTGGCTAAGAATAACATAAACTTGCATATTCAGGAATATTCGGGAAACTTAATCGGTTCTTATCAATCGTTTAACAATTTAGATGGAAAAATGAAGATTGCACAGTTGAAAGCACATGAGGATAGTAAGAGATGTCAGTCTATAGCAGAATCGATTGTAGAGGCTAAAATAAAGGCACAGCATGGTCTTTTGTTAGAACTCAGCAAACATTACGACATAGAGACGGAATACAATTTCAAGCATGATCTATTACTGACTTATGAAGGTAGATATGCACAGTTTTACTTTGCTCAATTGGGTAAAATTTTCAACTTACTTTATCCAGAGTTCCATTTCAAGGGTAGGAATGACATCAATCATAACTATCATTCATCCGATCCTATAAATGCAATGTTGAATTTTAGCTATTCTGTGATTTCTGCGATAACTCTTAGGCAAATTAACTATTACGGATTACTACCTGACATTTCTTATTTACACTATTTAAGTAATAATAAACAATCCTTAGTTTTTGACCTGATGGAATATATGAGACCTATAGCCGATCTATCAGTCATTCAAACTTTGGAGACTAAGAAAATTGACTGGAAAGATTTTGCTTATTCTGAGATGGCTACTTGTCGATTGTTGCCTAATGTTCAATCGTTGTTAATGGGGAATTTACAGATTCTTTTGAACAGCATGATAGACCATCGCCAAATTGAGACTACGCACAGAGATAACATTTCCAGATTTTCAAAGTCTCTATTGAAAGGTAGTGCTGTAAAATTTGATGTGGTCATACCTCACCTTTACGATTCTGAGAATATCGTTGAACGTTTGAAAAACATGACAATTCAGGAAAGAAAAGAGTTAGGCATACGGAAAAATACGTTATGGTATATTCAGCAGAATTTGAAAAAAGGAAAGAAGATTAAGGTCTATCCTCAAGTGGTCAAGAAATTAGAGGTAATAACTAAAAAATAAAAAAAATAAAAAAGAAAAAAAAGAGAGAGAGAAAAATATAATATTAAAAACATATAAAAAACCGTTAAATTTATAACTTACTGTGTAATACAGTGCTATGAGACAAACGATAGCCGTTAGAAAAATAGCTACTATGGGAAAGAATAAAATTATCCTTATCCCTAAAAGCATGCTACCTCTTGAGGGTGATTATGTTAAGATCGCCTATCGGGATGGTAAGATAGTGATAACGAACATTCAAAAGGAGAGTGCTTAGCATGGGAAAATACACAGTTGAACGATTGACTTGCGATCAGTGCAATAAAGAAGGCATAGGGGGGATGGATGGAAAGATCAGTGACATCACTCATTACAAAGAGACTTTTAGAGGACATACTTTCGAAGGAGATTACCATAAAAGCTGTTTTGAGTTTGCTTTCGAAAATTTCAAGCAAGGAATAGGAAATACGGAGAGAGCTGAATCAATAGTTGAAACTGCGTTCAGGAAAAAACAAATCAAATATAGAGACGCAATCGTAAAAGATTTCGTCATCAACGGTAGCATGAAAAGATTGTACTTTGCTGATGAATGGGAACTTAAGGATTATGAGCATAGCCTTACGCACCCAAATTATAACGAAAATTACGATAATGCCGATTCAGATACTCTTCCATCAGTATGGGAGAAAATAAGATACAACAAAAGTATGCACGATATCCTGTTAGCTAAAGCACAAGAAGAAAAGAAGAAAAAGGAAATGAATGATCTTGAGGACATGATCAAATCTGGAGAAATTCACTTTTGAGTGTTTAACATGTCAAACGGTGCTATCGCTTCAATAACAGTTCTCGTCATTGCTTTTATCATTGCAGGGAGTTTTCTCTTTTACTACCTGACAAGTGAGGGTATCCTTACCTTTAGGTGATTGTTATGGGTGAAATTTCGCATATGAAAGGGTCTCTTGTCTGGATGTACAATGGGAAACAGTATCGGTCATACAATACTGCATACAAAGCCTTTAGGAAAGTTTCACCTAAAAACCCTATAAACCCTACAAAACCTTTGAATTCACGTGAATCTATCATTGAAAAGTCAATTGAAAACTCCATTGAAAGTAAATTGAATCCACGTGAAAACCCTGTAGCGGAAACCTATAAAGACTATGCAATTGGAATAGGTCTGCTTATCCTTTCCATATTCCTATTCATTTACTTCATAGTGCCATACATTCGGAGATACTGGAATTCAAGCCTTAAAACGTAAGGGAGACCTATATGATAGTTGTTGATGGTAATGATAATATTCATGAGATAACCCCATACTGTTTTGACTGTGGAGCTACGGAAACTGATATAGAAGTCGTAAAAAGATACAATTACGCAGTTTTACTGAGGTGCATGAAGTGTGGAAATTCTTGGTCAAAGAAACTGACTGAGAAGAACTTGATTTCTCAGGAAACTGTAAAGAAATCCGACATCAATTATTCCAAAGGAGAGAAACAGTATGGCGTCAGTAAGAACTAAAGAAGACCTCATATTTCGAGCTTACCTTAATGGTTGGTCTCGCAGAGATTCAGCAAGGATTTTCAATGTAAGCGAGAGACAGATCAGGAAAATTACAGCTCAAGCTACCAAAAATGAAAAAAGACAGCATATAAGTAAGAACAGACAGGACCAATCCAAATTCTATAGTGCATTGAGAGGTTTCAAGGTTCAATATCAACAAATCAATGACAAGAAACCTTCTAAGAGTGAAATTTCTGATCGCAGAAAAATATGGAAAGACCAGAAAATTTACGGTGCTAAATCCTCTTATGGAATCAGTAAAAAGTACAGAAAGAGCAGAACTACTACTTGGACAGCATTTATAGAAGCTGGTGAATAGATGCCTTATCGGAATTGGCATAAATTCCCTGAGGATATAGAGAAAGTTTTTGACCTCAAGTCAACAGGCAAGATACCAAAGAGCAGAGGGTATATAGGGATAGATACCGAGACTTACAAAGGAAACTTGCACTTGATAGCTAAGGAAAATGATTATCTCCTTAACCGTAAAGGAATTTCTACTTACGAAGCACTTAAATTTATTCTTGGAACTAAAGAAAAGGATGTATGGTTTTTCAATATCAGGTATGACTACGAATCCATAACAAAGAGTGCATTGTTGAACTCTGACAGCAAAGGAAAGAAGGCATTTAAAACAAATAGATATGTAGTGACTCCTGATAACAAGATCATTGATTTCCCTTACAAATGGAACAAGCACCAGAGAGCTAACAAAAGGTACGTTCCTGTTGACCACATCGGAATATATTATAATGAGGGAAAGGGATTAAAAATCACTTATAAGACGGGTAAAAAGAGAAATCTGAATACATACGCTTATGACGTAGCCAATTTCTTTAACTTAGGCGGTCTTGATAAGTCTTCTAAAGAGCTATTAGGAGAGGACAAAGGCAAGTTATCCAATGATTACCTAAATATAGAAGACATCTCAAAAATTCCTGACAATGCCTTAATTCAACGTTGCCAGAAAGATGCAGAACTGACAAAAAAATTAGGAGAATACCTTGACGCCATTATCAAACAGATAGCAGTGAAAATGGGATATCATGGTAATTTCAAGTATCTGAGCAATGCAAAGGTAGCTAAGACATTGCTTGAAAATTTATACGATTACAAAACAATTTTTCCGTTCTATAAGGATTACGACAGTTTGAACGAGCAAATAATTTTTGAGGGTTTAAGGGGAAATAGGACGTATGAAGAGACGGAGAGAGAAAATTACGAGACTACGATCTTGAATATGCTTGAATATGCAAACAATTGCTACAAAGGGGGATTATTCATTCTATTTGAAAAGGGATTGCATGAGGGATTAGACCTGATAGATATATCAAGTGCTTATCCAAATGTGATTAGAACACTACCCTCATTAAAGGAAACTTCAGTTAGGTACACTAAAGAAGTGAATTATAATGCCTTGTTTGGGTTTTATCACGCCAAAATGCAATATGACGGCTATTCTCCCCTCAGGTCTAATACTAACGAGCTCTTCTATCCCAAAACTATCAGGAAATGGGATAATTTCATAACAAAAGAAGAAGTCCTATTCCTCAGAAATAGAGGATATAAACTCAATATTATAGACGGTTATGAAATACATGATTCCTCCGATAATAAGCCTGAGTATCCCTTTAAAAATCTCATAAACGAACTGAGCAGACTGAAACAAGAACATAAGGATTTATGGAAAGAGAAAAAAGACCGAAAAGACTATGCAAAATACATTCTCATAAAGGGAATAATGAACAGCATTTATGGAATTTTTGCAGAGACCAAATACGGCATTGGAAAGATTGCAAACTTTGTATATGCCGCAACTATTACAGCGAGAGTAAGAATATATATCACCAGTACGATCGAAACCTATTTTGATAAAGTGATAGAAATAGACACAGATTCGATTATGGGAAACCTCAAACCTCAGTACAAACATTATTTTGATAATAATCACGCTTTAGGTCAATTCGAGAGAGACCCCAAGATACCACACAGAATAATTAATATCGCTACAGGACTTTCTTTCAATGCTGATAAAGGAGAATTCAACAAGTCCAGAGGATTTAACATTAAATTAACGAAAGAAGGCACAAGCGTTAAAGGCAAAGTATCTTTCAGTAAAGATGGCAAAAAGATCATTATAGATACTTCAAGACCATTACACTCTAAAGAAGCCTTAATTCAAGGAAAGATACAAGAAATAAACGAATGGCAGAACACAAGAAAAGAGATCACACTTAACGACAACAAGAGAATTTGGAAAAAAGAATTAACTTGGGAAACTATGCAAAATGAATCAATAGAATCTGAGCCTTACGGAGATATGTTCTTAAACGGAATGAAAGGATTTTTGGAAATAAAAAATAAGATACCCTCTAACTACACATCAATCAAAGATAGTACGTTTACTAATGACGAAAAGTTAGCAAAAATGTTTAATCTATCTGTTAAAAGCTACATTTCCGATCATGCTCAAGTCATGATTATGACCTCTAAAGCTACAAAGTAGCGTATTTATATTTGAAATGAAAAATAAATGGGAGTAGTAGATTACACACCCCGTTTAGAAATTGTAAGCAAAGAAATATTAATAGGGAAAGAGATTAAAGTTCTTATAGACAAGAGGAGAATATTCAATGTCGAGTCAAGAAAGACAAGAGAAGAATTACAACATAGATTTTAAC
>JAKBQK010000486.1 GCA_021835265.1 Thermoplasmata archaeon | reverse complement strand
GGTTTATGCATAAAGATTACTCTTCCCACAGATTCGACATGGTATATCTCACATTTCTCTCTCTGTTCAGGAAATATGAAAGGATTTCAAGGGTAATTGCCCTGAAAATAATGAATGGAAACGTCAGACAGTATGTTATGTATATAATGATAACCCTGATCCTGTCAATCGTGATTGCACTGTTCATATGATTATCATTGTCAATAGTGTCAATTTCCCGTAACACATCACACCTTTGCCGGTAAAAGTTCCCTGCGGCGAAAATACCATGGACCCATCCTATTTGTATGGATCTTCGCTCCTGTAGGCTGAAAAGTCTCATTATTTCGTGGAAATTTTAAATAAAAAGAAACTATAGCGTTTTCGGATAAATATGAAGGAAAGTACGAAAAAAAAAAATAGCAATAGTGAGTTTGTTTTTGTTCCTGTTTTCAGTGGTAGGAATGTCTCCAACCCTTTTAAATAGTCAAAACAACGCATCAAATTCTCAATCTGGGAATGTACTGCCACTATCTGGGCAAATCTCTAACGGCATCTGTTCATACGGGGTAGTACAGATAGCAAATCAGTGTTATAAGCATTCATCACCTAACGACCACACTGCCCTTGTTCAATATTTTGATGAATACTATAATGCATCTGATCATATCATTTTCTATGTTCTTGACTCCAAGTTAAACGCATTGAATGGAGCAAATATAAATTCAAACAAAGCTGCTGGCGTAAAGAGCACAATTTTTTCCTCAATATATAACCCGCAATATGCAGTGCCGGAGAATTTCTGGGGCTTTCATTTTTATTGGAGAAACGGTTATGGTCACCTTGCAAATTCAGATCCTAACACTATGGTTCAATCAGGTCAGAATGCACAGGTAACGTTAAGTGCATCTGTAACCGCCGGGGCATCTGCCTGTGGTGGTAGCCTTTCAGCATCTGCAGGAGTGTCTTACACATATGATTTGTACGATTTCTGTTATAATCAGATTCTGGGATGTCCACAGAATGTTCAATGGCAATTCGTGAGTCACGTTGGTGGGCAAACATATGCTCATTTTGTCACTATGACATCTGTATTTTACAACCCAGGATACAGACAAGCAATAAGCTTTTCATCAGTAGGGAACACTACATGGGTCAAATCAAGCCAAGAACTCTGGTGGACCAATCATTGCCTGGAAAGCTCTAGCGTCCAGCTTACTCAATGCTACCTTTCTCCAGTGCTTAATTGATTTAGATGAAATTAATATTTAAATCAATCATTTTTATAATTTCCGTTTCAGTTATAATCATGGCAGCAGGTTATTATGCAACAGAGCAGTCAAGAAAACCGGTCTATGGTGATATTACCTTTTCTGTAAACATTCCTCTGGCGAACTACAGTGGCTTTTCAAACGTTACGTTTTTCCTTAACGCAACATGGACAGGAACAGTTCAGTTTAATTTCACAAATGAAAGTGGTACAAGCGGTTTCACAATAATATATCTGGGAAGCAATCAATCCAGCCTTCAAAAGAATATTTCACTTTCCAATACAAATTATCATGGGAGCGTATATAATCCATATATTAAGCAACCTCGTTTTCCAGTCTTTCCAATTTACTATTATTTACCATTTCATTTATCGACATCCCATCCTCATGACAAAATTGTGTGGATTTTAGACAATGGGTCCCAAAGAGTACCCAGGGGTTATTATGCATACTATAACTTTCCAGAATTTGGAAACACTGAGTTTTCTAACCAGTCACTGGAACTGAATAGAGAATATATATACATATAAATCAAGGAGTTGAGTGAACTACGGTAGAGACAAATCAGAAAAATAATGAAGACAATTTGAAGAACGGTACCATATTAACTATAACGAAGCTAAAAAAATCTTATGGCATAAGAAAGAAAGTCCCGGACAAGATTATATTAAACTGTATAGATATGAGATTGAAAAAAGGACAATGCATATGTATAGTGGGAGAAAATGGTGCCGGAAAATCCACCTTACTGAAAATTGTAATGGGACTTATACCTCAGGACAGCGGTGACATAGAAATACTGGGGAATACGGGGTATGTGCCTGAGACCAGCATAAACTTCCGTTACCTGAGCGCTGCCGAGAATCTGGACTATTACGCACAAATTTCAGGTAATTCAACAGATTATGGGGAGTTAATGAATCAGCTTGGCATAGGAGATACAAAAAAGAAGAGTTTAAAGAATTTTTCAAAGGGAATGGCAAGGAAGATAGATATTGTCAGAGCCCTTAACACGGAACCGGCCCTCATAGTTCTGGACGAACCCTTCGAAGGTCTTGATCCAAAAACATGCACTGATATTATTGAAACGTTAAAAGAGGCAAAAAATTCCGGCAAAGCCATTTTGATGAGCAGTCATGACATGAGTTATGTAGAGCGAATAGCAGATGAAGTAATGCTTCTGGAAAATGGTAAGATCAAAGAGATAAGCAAAAATGGAAAGGGCTTTTGCATAATATTTGAAAGTGATAACACGTCCTCCATTGAATCTAATGTTAAAAAATACGGGGTTGAGGTTAAAACTTATGAAGGAAAGTACATAATTAACATTAATGATGAATCTTTGAAGAATGACATTATAAGAATCCTCATAGATTCTGGAGCAAGTATCGTAAAACAGGGTTATAGGAGTCTGGAGGAGGAATATCTTGATGAGATCAGTTGAACTTCCGGTCAGGTTCTTCAAAACATTGAAGGCTCAGGTCACCAAGGACATTTCTCTCCTGATAAAATCATGGTATTTCATTATACTCTTATCAGCAGCATTGCTTATCCTCATGGATCTGTTATATACAGACAGTATAGGTAAGCAAACAGGTTCAACAGGCTTAATTTCCTTTCATATGGGTCTGAGAAGCAACATACTTTCCATAACTTTCTCTCAAAGTATATTGAATTTTGAAAATTTCATAATTCTCATGGTTCCAGCAATTTTAATTACCGACGATATTGAAAACAGAAACTTCCTCATACTCAAAACGTTAAACGTAAACACTGCAGGATATGTAGCTGGAAAACTCCTTTCATCATTTATAGCTGTTTTCCTCATAATTCTCTGTTTATCAATAACCGGTGAGGTCTATGTGTTCTACAAGGGTTATATTATAACGTCAGGGTTCCTCATAGATCCACTTCTGGTATCAATGGCCATTATGGGAATTTTTATTTTGCCTGTTACATTTGCTCTTTTTCTCTCCTCGCTGTTACCCAACAAGGTCTTTTCCATAATATCAGTGTTTCTTATTTACCCTGTTTCCACAGAGATTTCCTCAAAAATCAGCGCAGTTTACGGCACATCAGGATTGTCATTTATTAATATGTTTATATTTTCTTTATCAGGATTTTCGCGGAATCTTCCGGCGTATCTAATACATTCTTCTCTTTATACATCTGAAAATTATCTTCCCATAGAGAACAGTATCTTTATCATTGAAGTTATGTCTATTTTCTTTGTATTGTTCACATTCATATCTGTTTTTATGAGGAAAAATTCAGTTAAAATCAGAATCAAAACATCGAATGCGTTTAAAATGCTTTTAAGGAGGAAATTAAATGAGAAAGAATAGGGAACGCTTAATAGCTGGAATAATAGTGGCCATAGTTTTAATTGTTGGATTTGCAGCATTTTATCACGGATCATTCAATAAATCATCTAATAATATCACAACCAAACCCCTGCCTGTAACCGGTCCGAACACCACCGGATTTACTTTTCTTTATCAGATAGATAATATTCATGGTTCCAACTGCTTCCATTTTAATTTACCAAAGGATAAAATATCAAGTCTGCTCTTTGTCGATTTCTTTAACAACACTGTTCAGGGTGACTGCATTACTGTTTACAATTCCACGCACTGCTATATTGCTAAGTTTAATATGCAACCAGAGGAGAACGTTATATCTTCACAGCAATTTAATATATCTGACATTTACTCCGGAATCTGGAATGTGAATATTGCTTTCAGTTCATCGTCACAGGCAGGAAATTACCATTTCTTCGTATATTATAAAACAGGTGGTGGAAGCTGAAGATAAAAAGAATCATTGCTGTCCTTCTTGCCATATTATTGGTGGTTTCCATAGGCGTTTATCTGGCCTATCCGGAAAATCCCAATTTCAACTACCTGACACTTACCGTGTCTGAAAAACATACCACATATAATATCACGGAAAAAAATCAAACTGTAAATATGGCCATAAATATTACTGTAACCGGGAATAAATATCCTTTCAATCTTAACATATTTGGCCAAAATAACGGCCTTCAGTCTTATTCGGCAGGTATTTTTCTCATATCAAATTATACAGGAAATGCAAGTCTTCAAAATGCTTCAGCTTTAATTTCCAAAATTAAAACAGCAGGGGAATATTCTGCATATCTGAGCAATAAATTTCATCATGAGGTCACAGCAATTCCCTCATTTTATTATCCTTCCCTGATTGCCATTTCAAGCAATCAGTCAAGTATCTCCATTACACTGGAAGTTAATAGCAATATTAGTTCAGGAATCTATGCAATCCTTCTGAATAATATTGCTGTTGTCAGTTCACACAAAAGCATTGTAAATACCGTCTATGACGATCCGTTAATAGTCATAAATAACAAATCTTAATGAAAATGATAGTTTGACTGGATATTTTTTCTTTCCCTGCTATCCCGGGAAGAAACTGGTTAATTTCCTGCTATCTTCATTCTTATTGAAGGCCACCGTATTGATCTGCAAGAACACCAGATTCTTTGACGGGATAACATTTTTCAGTGTTTCAAAACAGAGATCTGCCATAATGGTCTTCTGGAACACATAATTTTAGTGCTGTTACATACCAATCAGGTATTATTTTCCTGACAGCAGGAGGTAAACCATACCAGTTATTTCTCCCGCCTTCGCAGTAGCAAGTGATCTTGCATTGTTGATAACTTCATATATAATATTGCTCGTAAGTATGGGTCGCTATTCGGGGAAGCTAATTTCTCAATTCAAACCTGCACTGTGCAGCTGTTCTATGGTAAAGTCTCATTTTTATTATGTTATTAACAACTTTCTGCATATTATTGAATGAAGGACGAAGTAAGTTTGCTTGTACCATACCAGCAATATTTTTCTATTATATGACGAGTTTATTTTTGCTTTACTTCACTTATAAATTAAGAATTTATTCAATAATTATTACTTCGCCGTCTCTCATGGTTCTGAATGTTATTCCATTATCCACAAAGTATTGAATGATAGGCTTCGCAGAATCTGTTTCTGGATGATTCGATTGGTAATGGGGAATAACAGAGAAATCGATTAAACCGAGCCCTTCCCAGACTGTTTCAATATCATTGCCATAAGGCTTTTGAGAAACATCGTCCATAAGTTCAAGACCATGAAGGGTGGGTGACAGCACACATACACCTGCGCTGTAGCCGCCGTAAAGGATGGCTCTTTTTTTCAGTTTTTTAATGATAGCATCGAAACCGCTCAGCCGCATAGCCTGTCTGAGAACAAAGACATTTCCGCCTCTTACCCATATTACTCCAAAATTTTCCAGAGCACTCTCCAGATTATCTTTCTTCCCAAAGTAGTCTCTCAGATCTAGGATTTCAGGGTCAAGTCCAACTGATCTCAGGTCATCCATGTCCTGAC
>JAKBQK010000554.1 GCA_021835265.1 Thermoplasmata archaeon | reverse complement strand
AACCGCGTTGTAAATGCCTTCCATCAAATTACGTGCAGGCTTACTTGGAGGCAGGTTTTGAATTTGTTGCTACAGTGGGCGACAAGGCGATAATGAGGCTTCTCGACTAATATTATTGGAAGGCATTTACAACGCGGTTATACTTTAAGTTTATAGCGTTTGAAATCATGGTTTAATACACATTAATTCGTAAAATGTTTTTTAAATAATTTCAATTAGACAACACAGTAACATTTAAATTATTCTTTGGCAAACCCTTATCATGCGATGGCGTGAAGAATTCAGACCAAAATCAGTAGATCAAATTATAGGACAAGAAGAAGTAGTCAAGTTCTTGCTGGGGCTTGAGGAAATCCCGCCAGAAGACTTACCCCATCTCATATTTGTAGGCCCGAAAGGTGTCGGCAAGACTTCGGCTGCCCTTGTATTCCGAAAAGATTTGTGGCTTTACCTTGTCAATGCCTCGCTGGATAAAGGTATTGAAGCTGCAAGGGAGCTTATCAAACATCTAAAGGAGAGAGGCAATATATACCTTTATGCTGAAATAAATGAAGAAGTAATAGACAAAAAAACTGGCACAAGAATTGAGAATTACCGGGGTACAAAATACTTGCTAAATGAGGCAGGAGATCTAACTCAACAGGCTCAAGATGCCTTGAAGGATCCATTAGAACAGATCGGTTCTAAAAGCCCGCACAAAGTCATTCTTACAGCTAACTCCATTAAAAAGCTTGATCCTATTCTCACCCAAGATAGATTCACAATTCTTAACTTTAAACTACTTTCAGAAGAAGACTTAAAGAAAGTTGCTGAAAAAGCTATGAAAGCGAAGAATTTTTACCCAACAGAAGAACAGGTAGAAAAGATCATAAAACAAGCCAAAGGAGATGCAAGGAACGTTTTAGATGATTTACAGAACCTTCACGACTCCAATGTACTCATAGAGCGCTATGACCCAGAGGAAGAACCGCCAAACGGAGTGGGTGAGAGTTGGGCAAAGTATAAAGTTATTGACAAGAAATTAAGAGAAGAAGATAATAAGCTGATTCCAGTTAAATGGGCGGCTTGGTCAAAAGTAACAGGTTTGCCGGTCACAATATCAATTCAGCGAGGTAATAAAGTGATTATATCACCTATCCCGTTAAAGAAATATCCGGATAACTTCTTCCACCATTTGAAACGATACAGAAGAAAAGAAACAGGAGAAGAATTTTATAAGGTGGGGGAAAAGACATTTAGCCAAAGAGATTTCAAAAGCCAATATTCTGAGGGTAGATGGAACGACCTTTTGTATGCGCTCGAAAGTTTAGACATTGAAGATGAACCTGACGCTGAATATGACTTGAGGGCCATGTTTGAATACTGGGTGATTGAAGCATCTAAGAAAGCTCATTACTCGAAAGATTTGGCAGGGGAGATCCTTGTTGAACCTTTAATAAAGGAATTCAAAATTACTACAAAGGTCTTCAAGATGTTCTGTCGTGAGTATGAACTCAGTAAGAGCCTAAGGGGTTTTGCTCTTGAGTATGGGTATGAGCACGGAAGTAACACAATTTTTGGGGAGGACCATTACTGCATCTATGGTAAGTTCAGTAGGATGAACCCACATGTAAGTGAAAACCCTGGGAACACCTAAAAGTAAAACACACAAAACCGTTATTGGTATTATTGGTTTGGATGGAGAATTGGTTTTTACGACCTCTTGAAATCAATAATCTACTAAATTTACCTTCTTGGGTAACTTGGTTTTTATTTATCTACCATTTCTTATTAGTGCTATTTTTGTAAGTTTATATCACTCGCAGAAGCCGTGTTTAACGTATTGTTTAACTAAATATAGTTTTAAATAATTGAAAAAATTAATTAGAAATATGGAAAGAAAAATACAGGAATTTGGCGGCTCGATGGTAATCACTATTCCGAGGACACTGACTGAGATCCATAGTCTGAAACCCGGGATGAAATTAAGCATGAGGGAAACAGAAGAGGGATTACTCGTCTTGTATCCTGAAAAGGAGGACACAAAGCTTTAAAAAAATTGGTGGAGAGGTTAGCAGACCAGTCCACAATGGAGGCAGATAAACCTAAATGAAAAATTATAACAGACTATTAAAAGATATAGAAAGCCTAAACATTAGCCTCCCTGCTAACACTTCTCAATGTAATTTAATTATGAAAAGGTGAGGAACTGTATGTCGAATGATATTTGTAATTCATTAGAGGAATCTGAGAATGTGAGACGAGATTACTATGATACGTTCGATCTTGATTCCAACATAAAATTGGACACATCCCTGTATGCGAGTGGGAAGACATACAATTTGATTGAAAAATTCACTAAACTTCCTTTCGCATTTATTTTAGGGCAATCCCATGCAAAACTGGATGATCTGAATAATAGAATACATAGGGAACAACCATCCCTGGTAGAGGGTAATGATTATCACGTTGTGCGAAGCCTTGAAAATACTTGCTCAGAATTTCTTACAAATATAGATTCGCTGGAAACTTTCAGTGAGTTGAGAAATCTTGGAATAGATATGATGACAATACACAGGATCATTCATCCCAATGGGGATAATTGCCCCTACATAAACCAAGATAGAAGGTTTGAAGGAAGAACTGTTATGACCTTTGACAGGTTGATATCGGCCATACATTCAAAACATTTTAAGGGTGGAGGCAGGGGGCATCTAACTTTACTTCTTGATGAAATAGACGGTTTTTTGGATGGTGAGGAAATACATATCCCCACAAGAGAACTTGAGTACGAAATTAGACTCTTCATGGATGGAGATGAATTCTTACCATCATTATCCGAGGTTGTAGTTCCAGAGGGAGAAGAGGAAAGGCTTCGTCAACAGTATAGGAATTTAATTAGAAATGAACAGGGAGAGATAGATATAAATGCCATTCGGGAGAATGAATACCACATTACTATCATTAGAAGCAAACTGGCCCTCATAGAAAGACACTATGTCACGAAGAGATATGATAACAACAAATCTGGAAAAACAACCTTTGAGCTGATTCCTAAAGCCTTTGGTTTTCTAAAATTTCTTTTTGAACATAGGAATATACGATTAATTGCAGGTTCGGCAACATTGCGAACAGACAAGATCAAATTGGAGATTTTCAGAAGATACTATTCTCTGGCCCGTGATTTAACGCTTTATGAGGTCTACAAGTACGTGACTGATACCGAGAATAAAGATTTCATTCTTGATTATACCCCATTTAAGAAAGGGAGCATTTCAAGAATGTCAAGCATCATGTATGATCACTCCTCTGGTTCAACATATAGGGAACTTGTGGAAATTGTGATGGACACAGACCATAAAAAAGATATAATGATCAAACAAGAATATACAAGACTTGTAAAGCAGGCCATTCGAAAACTGCTTACTGAAGCTGTTCAGGAATACCGCGACAAGTACACTATTTCAACCTTGAAGCACGCCAAATACTTACAACTGTTTTCGGACTACAGTAGATATCTGATTTCAGAATTTGACGCATCTTTTATTTCACAGGAATTTTACTTTTATTATTATTCAATGCCTGATCGCGGCTTTTCAATGAACCACTACAAAACGAGAATATCCAGGATTGGGAGAGAATCATACGAAGAAGTAAAAACCAAGAGGTTGAGATTACAGAGAGAAATTGAAAAAGATGTTTGTACCGTTTTAGATCATACAACCATTAATTCTAAACTGCCTACAGATCCAAAAGTACTATTAATCACATTTAGCCCTGTTGTAAGGTTTATTGAAGAGTTTATAGCAAAGAAAAGAGCAAATAAAGAAGGGTTAGGTTATTTCAAAAATATGGATATACGACCTTGGTTCTCTAATACAACTCATGGAATAAACGCCCACGAAAAATATCATGTGGTAGTATTATTAGGAGATCCATTGCCACCACACATAGTTAGATATACGTCAAAGAAAGAACTTATTGGAAACATAAAGAGTAATCAAAGGGGCTTCATTCTCAAAGATGGCATACCACTTGATGAGGAGAAGTTCGTTTATTCTTCAATGTTTTCGGAGCCCATGGAGGGTGGTCATAGGGGCAGAAGAAAAATTCCTTCTATATGGATAGGAAATTTTATGGATATGTTATGGCACGGAACACCAGAACAACATAATATAATCAGAGAAATCTTGGAGAGGGATTGGATAAGACCCGTAAAGCTAAACCCAACAAAACAATTTAAAATTGAAATAGAAAATAATAAAAAAATTGATGTATAAATTACCATAAGCTTTTTATATACCCTATTCCGGTCGGACCGGGGGAAAATAAAAATAATTTTGTAGGGTAAATACGGACTCCGGAAGAAATCGACCACCTATATATAATATAATTAGGTTTATTATTTTAGCACATGGACAATTGGCACGCACCGATCTATTGTTTTCTCACTCCAAGAAAAAATCGTTCTGAGAGCTATTCTGTTGTTTTAGGAATGATGTATCCCCCATCCTCATTAAATGTAATTGGACACAGCTCTTTTTCGCTTAAGAATTGTTTATATTTCAGATGCAATTTGTATTTGGCTATTGAATTTGAAATATCAAGAACCTCTTTCATTTGTTCGTGACTTGGTTCTCCCTTAACTCCATTTTTCTTTTTGTAAGATTCCATTGCACTTTTCTTATTTTCATGATATACACGTAAATTTCCTTGCACCACAATCCTTCCACCTGGTTCCAACAAAGGAATGTACCCAGCAATCGCATGAGTTCCTTCTTTGTATCCGAGAATTTCCAGTTGCCAAGTTAGCCCAAAAGCAGATCCTGGACCTCCATTTGTTATCAAAAGATCTAAGTACTTCCCTCCGGGAGCTATCGGATCTGCACCCCCATAATTAACAGTAAAGCCTGGATTTTCGATCCCAAGGGCCTTCAATTTATCTGTCTGTTCCTGAGTCAGTAAGGGAAGAACTTGTGTCTCAAGGCGGGCACTTATCGAGGGAGATACTCTGTGAAAGAAAGAAAGTGCTGTGAAAAAAACCGCAATTATGGACAACACAAGCGAGAGCGCCGAATTGAAGATAGATATTAAACCTGCAAGATGAAGTATAAATAAAACAACGAATAAGACTATGACAAATAATGCAATTTTAGACCACGTCAATTCCAAATAGATCAAAGTCTCTATTTAATAAGGTTTATAGTATTTTTGCGTTACCTAATCAAATGCCTTTTTCGTAACCTTATGGTCTAACAGTTGGCTCAGAGGCAAGAAGTCAAAGACCCTGGATGATATCATCAACTTTCTGGATAAGAATGAACTCATCGTAATCCGAGAGAATCATGATGCTAATCACACCTGGGAAGAATATTCCCCCATTCTTTCTACTAACCAATGAAATGGTATGAAATGGCACCAAATGGTGATCAAATGGTGTTTTAGAACTGTCAATTTTTGCCTTGGTTCATTACATTTTTCTTCTATGAGACGAGATCAAATGGTAAAATGGTGCCCTATGTACCAATTCACTTTTTGTCCTTTGCCCGGTGTTTTTATATTCTAGATCACAAAATTACCATTTCACCATTTTATCTATTATAGAATAGTTAATTTTTATTGGAATTAATTGAGTTTTTAATTAGTATATATTAGTACCATTTTACCACCATTTCATACCATTTTGTACCA
>JAKBQK010000206.1 GCA_021835265.1 Thermoplasmata archaeon | reverse complement strand
CCGTTTACCATTATATTTTTCTGGAACTGGACCAACATTTTCTATATATCTTATTTTATAACCCAAGTTTTCCAGTGGAGTCATTATGTCGGAAAATATTATGGCTGCATCAGTTTCCAAATAGGAAGCTGCCTCATAGGCAATTTTAGAGGATATGTCGGGAAGGTGACAGATTTGTTCCATCGTATATATTTTTCTTAACTGGCGATAGGATTCCATATATCTGCCGGCCTGCCTCATAAACCATACCGGAGTATGATCATGTTCTTTTCCCTCAAGGGCTAATTTAAAAGGATTAACCATTTATGGTCTCAGTCTTCTTATTGTTCTGGGATAGGCGATAGCACCAGTAATCTTGTCCAGATGCATTATCCACATTGCTAGTCTATCCATTCCTAATCCAAAGCCCGAGTGAGGAACGCTGCCATATTTTCTGAGGTCAAGATACCAGTAGTAATCCTCCTCTTTCAGCCCATTATCGTTTATCCTTTTTTTAAGTAAATCATAATCCCATATTCTTTCTCCACCACCAAGAATCTCACCGTATCCCTCAGGTGCAAGAAGATCATGACATAAGATTTCATCAGGTTTTGCAGGATTTGGCTGATGATAAAATGTCTTTAATGACGCAGGAAAATCAGTGACAAATATAGGAGTCTTGAAGTTTGACATTATCTGTCTTTCCTCATCTGCCCCCAGATCATCTCCATATTTCAAGGGCATCCCAAGCGATTCAGACATTTCTATTAATTCTCTGTATGGAATCCTTCTGAAGGGTTTCATACTTTCCTTAAGTGTCTCTATATCCCTTCCAAGTATTTTCAACTCTTCGCTGTTTTCCTCTATTGTCTTCTTTACAATAAAATGAAGCATCTTTTCTTCAATGTCCATCATCTGTTGATTATTTATCCAGGCAACTTCTCCCTCTGCATGCCAGTATTCAGTTAAATGTCTCCATGTCCTGCTCTTTTCGGCCCTGAAACTGGGAGTTATTGTATACACTTTTTCCAATGAAAAAATGAATGTTTCAAGATAAAATTGAGAACTCTGGGTCAGATATGCCTTCTCCCCAAAGAATGGTACACTGAAAAGGGTAGAACCACCTTCAGTTGCTGTAGATACCATAATGGGCGGCTGAACTTCATAATATCCATCATTATCATAGAATTCTCTGAATGCCTTAAAAATAGTGGATCTGATCTTCAGGATCGCATTAAATTCCCTGCTTCTGATCCAAAGATGCCTGTTATCCAGTTCAAATTCTTCTGAGATATCCTTCGAAACTGGAAAACTGTCATTTCTCTGATAAATGGTGAACGATTTTATGTTCATTTCATATCCAGTAACCGCTCTCTCATCCTTCTTTAATTCTCCACTGAAACTTACACTGCTTTCTATGGTAAGTGAGGAAATAATCTTGAAGTCAGTTTCGTTGAAATTGTCTGATTTGGCTACGCATTGAATAATACTTGAAGCGTCTCTCAGGATAACAAAAACCAATTTACCTGATGTTCTAATTCTATAGACCCATCCCCTTATGTTGAATTCTTTACCTGTGGATGAATCGTTCAGAATGGAGGATATCTGTTCCATGAAACCAGATTAATTCAGGCAATATATATTTGTTCGAAATAGTCAAGCAATTTAGGGTTAAATAAAATAGGATAAGAAACACCGAGAATAATCTCATCTCTTACCATTTCTGTGTTCTTCTCGAGTAATCTTACATTTCTGTTTAAAACACTTTCCGAAACTTTAAACTGACCCATTTGCCATTTAACCTGAGATACCAGTATACCTATTATTTCCTGAAGAATCATCTTATCCATTCCTGTAGATTTCTTCCAGTAGTGTTCCATTATTTCATGTAATTCCCAAAAGCGTTCGTCCCTGTTCATTAATATAAATTTCTCAACTGAAAAATTGCTGTAAAAATTTTCATGATCATAAATTTCTGCATTAAATCTGAATTTCTCATTATATAAAGTAGGGATATTTTCGTCAGGATTCATGTCATAGAAGTCAAGCTCCACACCATAAGTGGTTTTCCTGGTTATATGTTTTAATTTCAGGTTTTCTGGAGAACTTCCATAATATCCTATTATAATTCTCATTTCAAAGAGAGTTTCCTAGATTTCTGGACCTATATCTTTCAACAAGCTTCTCTGGTATTCCTTTTACCACAAGCGAATTCCAGTCATCAATTACATCTCTTTCAATTGCCAAGGAAATCAACGAATCGGTGGGAATATAATATGTGTGTGGTGCATAGGAAGTTCCAAGTAGCCAGGGCGGGTAATTGAAATATCCTCTGAATTTTCCCGGGATAACGGGTAGTAAAACATCTGAAAGAATGGAAGCTACCTTTTCGTTATAGTACCAGTAATTAATCTGCGTTTCTCTGAACTTTATGCTTGGGACATACATTTTCCACTTTAGCCCATAAATGAAAATCTCTCCTTTATAGATAGATGATCCTCCAAATTCATCATAGACTGTCTGGGGCGGTTCTTCCTCAACTCCAGATTCAATATTTACAATTCTTACAGGTGTCCCCTTGAACATACTGAGCCTTCTGTGGATAGAATTCTCTATCCATTCCCGTTCATCCTCTGTTATCGTATTATCATTCCCTACCTGATCAAGTAGATCTATTAAATCCTCAACCGTCCCATTTAGGACAAGTTTTTGATAATACTCAGATTTTACTGCCATTTTGATGCCTTCCACCTATCAAGATAATCTAAATATATAACACTTATGGGACAATCAGGAACATAATAATTCTGCAGAATTCTGGATTATTATATTTGAATTGATTTAACATTTCGATATTATGACTTTGACTTTTGTTATCAAGAAATTGGAAAACTTTTATAATATTACATCTATGGGATGATATGGAATCCAGGGAGCTGATTTCAAAGTATATCCAGGATCTAAAAGAAATAGGCGATAAAATTTTCATTGTAAATTCTTCTTACTATAAATCTGGTAATTTTGAAGAAAAGGAGATTTTTAAATTCACACCTTTTGATCTCAATCAAATGGAGTTAAACATTCCTCTATCGCCACATGAAAACATGAAGGAACTTCTATCAGATATGGGGCATGATTTCCTTATTTCCGAGGGAGCTGATTTCAAAGTATATCCAGGATCTAAAAGAAATAGGCGATAAAATTTTCATTGTAAATTCTTCTTACTATAAATCTGGTAATTTTGAAGACAAGGAGATTTTTAAATTCACGCCTTTTGATCTCAATCAAATGGAGTTAAACATTCCTCTATCGCCACATGAAAACATGAAGGAACTTCTATCAGATATGGGGCATGATTTCCTTATTTCCGAGGGAGTCGAATTCATGAAATTAAAGGATGATGAGGATGAAGAACAAAATGACAAAAAAAGAACTAATATTCCCACGGTTGACATAAACAGTTTAGGAACAATCGAAGCAATAGATCTTGCTTACAATCTTAAACTAAAGGAGAGAACAGCGGAAGAAAAAGAGCCTATAGATGTTATTGATCTTTCCTATGAAATCAAGAATGAACTGAGGTTCCCGGATGAATTTTTTAACGATTTTCCCTCAAAACTAATGGAATCGCCCTATCTTAATACGATTAAGAACTGCACAAAATATGGTTTTATTCAGGGATTTAGAGTGTATTATAATTTTTATCAAATTTCAGGTAATTCCATAGTTCCAATTTCCTCTTATCCAGCGGTAATAGCAATGAGCCAGAATATTAATATTGAGGGACTTATGATGTCACTTCAAAGTAAGTTTAAAAGTTTTTCAGAAACTGAAGAATTTCAGGTTTATAACACCTATAGAATGGTTAGGAATATTAAGAATAAATATCTTATGAGAAAGGGAAAACCCTCTTCCGTCTCAATATTCACCAAACCGGAACTTGAATGGGCAGAAAGTTCAGGTCTGTTCGAGATAATAGAAGATAAATTACAGCTCAAAGAGGGTGTGGTACCAGCAGATCTTTCAGATTTGATCAACGAATATGCTATTGGAGCAGAGAGAATTGTTCAAAAGTGGAAAAGTATGAAATTATTTTAAAACTATTCTTTCTTATTTATATTTTCATCGATTGTCTTGCCAAACACCTTGCCTACTTCCCTGTATCCTATCTTTTGATAGAAGTTCAGTGCAATAAGGTTCAGAGCAGGAAATTCTGCCGTAACAACTCCTATATTTCTTTTCCTCATCTCTGCATACAGGTGATCAAGTAATAAATTTCCAACATTCTTCCTCCTAAGCTCTGGCATAATATAAAGATCTATTATCCTTACTTCATAGTTAGGTACATACGAAACTCTCTCCCTGACCTCTGCCTTAATGAGACCGTAAATTTTTTTATTTGATACTGCTACAAGGGCGATATTTTTCTTCTTATCCTTTATGCATTCAAGGTAGTAGTTTTTTATTCCACCATGATTCTCTTCATTTGCAGTGAACAGGG
Organism: Thermoplasmata archaeon; assembly: GCA_021835265.1. The sequence goes on along the minus strand of JAKBQK010000206.1, from coordinate 1,191 downwards.
AATCAAACTCGCCATTCAGTCTCTTCATTCTCAGAATGAGCTCAACAAACTGTTCTATATCACTCTCTTCTGCATTCCGCACTTCAATCTTCATTTCTTTCATTCATTCACCTCAGGTAATTTTTCTACTATATTCAATTTCATCATTTTTTCAAAATTCTCTCTGTTTAGGGTAATAATCTCACTTGCCGTCTTATAGAATCCTTCCTTGCTATTTACCTTTCGCGCAAGTTTTTCCTCAACTGTCGCTCTGGCAACAGAAGAAGCTACTCTTGGATAAAGTTCCCAGTCTCCCATTGTTGGTACAATATGATCAGGATCTGGATTCTTCACATAATCTGCAATCTCGTAGGCAGCCTTAACCATTATTCTGAAATTTACTCCTCGAGAGCGAGCATCTAGAACTCCTCTAAATATTCCAGGAAATACAAGGCTGTTATTTATCTGGTTTGGAAAATCGCTTCGACCGGTAGCAACTACTTTTGCACCAGCCGATTTTGCATCGTCTGGCCATATCTCAGGTAACGGATTTGCCAAAGCAAATATTGCAGGATCCCTGTTCATTTTCCTAACCCACTCTGGTTTGATAAGACCGGGTTGAGATTTTGCAGCTGAAACTACTATATCTACTCCCTCCATGGACTCTTCTATATCTCCTTTCCTCCTTTCCTCATTGGTTTTCAATGCCAGCTCGTATTTCCATGGATTTGATATCATTATCTTATCAAGATCAGTTCTCTCAGGTTCTAAAATACCCTTCGAATCAACCATTATAATATTTCCCGGTTTAAATCCAGCCTCTATCATAAGATGTGCAGCAGCAATATTTGCTGCACCTGATCCTATAAGAGATACTGTTGTATCCGGTATTTTCTTACCTGCAATTCTCAGAGAATTAATGAGACCAGCCAGAATTATGCAGGCTGTCCCAAGCTGGTCATCGTGCCATGCAGGAATGCTTAACTTTTCCTGTAATTCTCTAAGAACAAAGAAACATTTTGGGCTTTCAATATCCTCTAGATTATACCCACCAAAAGACGGTTCCAATGCCATTGCCACCTTTATAAATTCTTCTCCTGACGAGACTCTCATAGGTAGAGGCACGGCATTAACTCCCCCGAACAAATTAAAAATCATGGCCTTGCCTTCCATAACAGGCATAGCTGCTTCTGGTCCCACATTCCCAAGACC
>JAKBQK010000420.1 GCA_021835265.1 Thermoplasmata archaeon | reverse complement strand
TTGTTCATTGCTCAAACTCATAGGTTCATGTAGAACTGTAATGTAAAATATTCAGCCGAGGTCTTTAACAAAAACCAACAATTTTTTCTTATTCTATGCCAATATAATTTATTTTTCTAAGAGGTGATAGCGCGGGGAGAGGGATTCGAAGCACTGGCCTTATGGATTAAGAGTCTATAATATAGATCTAAAGTAATGACAATTTTTGTCCCAGAATCGTCCTATACTTATTAATATGCCAGCTGGAAAAACACTTGACCTAAAACCAATTACTAGAATGGTCATATCACTTTGCATAAATTAAAATCATTGACAATTACAGGGGTACATGGTCTATTATGACAACGAATCCCCTGCATATATTAGATGAAAATTTTAGAAGACAAAAGAAATGCATGGGTCCTTCCCAAAGGTTTTGAAGGGAGACCAAAACGTCAAATAGAAATTATATTTCATTATTCTTAAGGCATTCTGAGTGGCTCCAACCCTGCTCTTTCATATGTTGAATCATGTCTTTGTGGTCTTTCCTGCTTGGATACATCACCATAGATTTGCCGCATACACTGCATGGATATGTAATTTTGAATTTTAACTCCGCCTCTTCGTAACCTTCTGCCCATCCGTTATCATAGCCTCTATTTCGCCCATTTTCATATACAATTTTTTCAACGTCAGATATCTTTACCTTGGACTTTTCAAAGTCGTCCTCATCAACCACAGCTGCTGATTCCTTGTCTCTGAAGTATGAATAATCTGGCCCGAAACCGATTTTGTGGCAATCAACACACCTGCCATCACTCCACAAAATTCCTTCCTTACGGCACTTCAAGCATATGCCGTGTCTGGCATACCGATTTTCACCTTCCTTAAAGCCTCTAAAGTACTGTACAACAGATTCTGTTGCAGGAAGTGATTTTATTTCTTTTTCCAAGTCAAATGTCCCTTCTAGGAGTTCTGAGATTACCTGAGCATAGGACCTAACTCCCTTTACTTTATCAATATTCTCTTTCACTCTCCTGTTAAGATGAACCGTAATGGGGGGATGCTCTATCTGATATCTAATCTGAGAAGGCGGATAATGCCGGGCCTTGTGCATAAATAACCATTCTGTTCATATATAATATACTTTATATGTGCAGGTTGTTTTCCCATATAGAACAGATATCTGTTCTATACTCTGTTTTCGGTAAAAAAATATGTGTTTTTTAGTGTATCGGGAATCTTAATTTAATTGCAGATATGATGCATGTATATTAGGAAAACACCGAAGATGGCTTTGCAGTTTCTGGAAATTCAAATAAAAAGGGAACCTAAACATGAGACAGAAAAAAAAGGTACTCGAATACCACTTTGAACATTAGATGTTATAAAGCATTTGTCTTATTCTTCCCACTCTATTGCAACCTTTATTTTCTTGGGCCCTTTCTTTAAAAGAGATTTCTTTAAACAAATAGTTCCAAGAACTGGATTGTCTCCTATTTTTTAAGAATCTGTAGGTGTTCGTTGCGTATCTTTCAAACAGGAATTCGATCTCTTTCTTGGTTTTTTATAGTTTTATGCACACTGAATTTAATAATGCTTCTCTATGTCCTGTCAACGATTATTTCGGGTCATTGTAAAAATCAGTAATTTTTTCTCCAGTCTACCCTGCTTAACCGAAAACATGAAATATCACGGAATCATTCCTTCACAAGCGACTGTGGAAAGTTCCTTAAACTGAATTCAGGAGAGATTCAAGATAACTTTGCAACTTCATTTTATTGATTCATCGCCGGTATTCGTGCTGAACAATGCTCCTCCTATGGATCTTGAATTAAAGGAGAAGGTAAGCTGGCTTGATTCAGAAACATTCCTTCTGGAATCTTCAGCAGATATTCGGCAGGTATATAATTTCCTTAAAAGGAACCCAGGATCAGCTAAATTCATTTATAAAAAATACAAACCATTGCAGCCAACTATAAGGGAACGCGCAATCCTGAAAATCCTATCTATTTAGAAGAAGTTGCAAACAATCTAAAGAATGTTTGTGCTCTGAGCAATGCAAAAGAAGATATTACCACATTGCAAAACAAAAAGTCATACCTTCAAAATGATATCGATTTACTTCAAAAAAAATCGATTATAAGAGTAAGGAATATGGTGATCTGGAGGAAAAGATTTCCAAAATTGTCTCTCAGCTTAATCAATTGCAAAAACAGATTGCAAATCTCACAACTGATGAGGCATTGCAACGGATAAAATTCTTCTATGATTCTGTATCGAAATTCATTGAATCCATTATGGAAGTACGAAATAAAATGGCTATTTCAGAATCTTTTGCAAGCCTAAAAATAGATATAAATCAAATAAATACTCTTAAGCCCCTACAGGAGATAACTAAGAATGATATGGAATATATTAGCAATGGAGATTTGATTTTTGTAGAAAAATTAGATGATATGAGGAAGAAAATCAAAGAGGATATGGAAAGGGAGATGGAAGAAGGGCTCAAAGCTATGGTTTCTTTAATGGCGTATAATTCAAAGAAAACATTATCCAGATCTTTAGAGAAATTTGATTTGATTGCAAAACAATTAACTCATGGTATGCCAATGGATGCTAATACAGTTGAATTCTACTTGAGTGGCATAAACACAATAACTGAGAAACTTTCTGTTCCTAGACAGCTTCCTAACAATCTTTTAAACTTGAGTTTCACAACTGATTCTTAGCGTGAAGCTCTATATAACACTCTTTCTAATAAAAGTTATATCATGCACCATGGTTAATGTTTGATTATAATAGATTACATTATACAATTATGTTCCTGAGGTTTGCAAGGAAGAAAGCCAAGTATGGTGAGGAAGTTTATGCACAGATAGTAGAAAAGTACAAGGAGAACGGAAAACAGAAAACACGTGTAATAAGGCATCTTGGACCTGTTCATAAGGAGAATGACCGGGATCGTTACAGATCCATATTCCAGCAGGAGCTTCAGAAGTCAAAGCTGTCAGAAACCGGCATGGGAAACATGGCGTTTGATCCTCCACAGGATTTCGGAATGATATATGCGGCCAGAAACCTCATGGATGATACTGGAATCATGCGTGAAACATTTCAGTATTGTCTCTTCTGCTTTCAAGGATATTGAGAAGAGACTCACAGTGTCACATCTCACCGTGGAAAGAGCTGCAGAAATATTGTGGGGAATCAAGGCCATACCTGTGAAAACAGCAATGAGGATAGTCTATGGATCCCAATCGGATGAGGCTATCAAATCACTCAAAGAGATTGGAATAACGCCACTGGATCGGATACTGGTTGGAACACTATCAGAATCAGTGTAGGAATATAAGGAGATCAAGGAATTATCAGGGTTAGCATAACATATTTCGTTACAATTCTTGCGAAACTCAAGTTTAAATCAGGTTGATAATGTGGAAAGAACGAAAGCACAGGTGCGATAGATAACAATTAATTTTGCACAAATCGATTAATAAGTTCTCCTATTTGTATACCCTAATTTTATAAATAAAAACGAACACAATTTAAAAATAATTACCAATATGATGAATGTCATGAAACCGAGTACATGAAGGAACCAATATCTGTTGTTTAAAATATATATAGAGGCCACAATGGTATATAACACAATAGGAAAAATTACAATTAGAATGTTATAGAATTTCTCCCTTTTTATATCTATCTCTTTTTTGAGTCTCATTTTCTCTAAATTTTTTCTATGATTATAGCTTAAGTCTATACTTAAGTAAAATATGACTAACATTGACAAAGCAAAGCCGAGGATTGAGCTACCACTTCCAGGATAATGAAATACTATCCAGGTAAATGCGGAAATAAAATATGTAGAAATAACTCCGAAAGTAAATGCTACATCAGCGTTAATAAAATATAATTTTTCTTTAATTGGTTGGCGCATCAGATAGAACTCATAAACAATAAGCGGAATTAAAAGCGGAATGAAATTAGATGCGAATCCATCTAAGAAACTAGAGTAGTTATAATCCTCTGATAAATTAAACCATGATGTAAGGAATGTGAATAGTGGGTTTGCAGGATATTTGAATCCATTAACCAGTAAAACTATACCATTAACGCCTACATAGAAAAATGTAAAAATTATTGATATCTTGAAAGTTTTACAGAAGGTATATACTGTATTCATTGAAAAACTCATTTTCTATCTTTAATTGTTTATTATATATCAACTTTGATCCGAGCCATCACAAAGCTGAAAAACCATGTTGTTAATATTATAAGAGAGCTTTCACTGATATGCAACTCCTTTATATCCATGCGTCTGGTGATCCAGGTGCTTATACGGGGATGAACAGCAAATTTTACGTGCTCGGTGGGGTTTCTGTAAGTTACAATGACTGGAAGTTCATAACCGATGATTTCAGGGCTATTGTGAGTAAATACTTCAATATATTTCACTTCCAGAAATACATGCTAAAAAACTTGTGAGAGGTAAAGCTCCATTCGATTATATTGACTTCAAACAGTTAACCGATGACATAGCCCAGTTTCTTTCACAAGCACATATTACACTGTTCGTAATCGCAATCGATAAAGTGAAATATTCAAAGAGAGGATACGGTTCTGTTAACACTATTGTCAACGAAGCCTTGGAAGAAATTGTAAATAGATTCCATATATGGCTTCAGCGTCAACAGACTTTTGGTTTGATAGTATCAGGTGCCAGCACTAAGGGTTTCGACACTTCAATTCGGAGTGCTTATGAATATTTCAGACTACGGAGCACAACCTATGTTACGTTAAACAGGATCATAGATACCATATTCTTCACTCCTTCGGAGACTTCAATAGGAATTCAAATGGCAGATTTTGTCTCGTGCGCAATTAAGGGAAATTATGAATATGGAGACAGCAAAGTCTTCGACCAGATAGAAAGAAACTTTGACAACTCTAATGGAAACGTACACGGATTGAAAGTTATAAAATAACACCTATTGAGGAAAAAAAACCGCTAGGTCTGGCGGACCGTTCTTTCAATCCCCACGGGTAGTCGGCTGCCCTCCTAGTGGCCTTTCTGTAAATCACATGCTATACATACAGTTATCTTAGGTATCTCCTCCATTTGTGACTAACTGAATAATGAAAGTTATATGCACCATGTCGAGAAGATTATGAAATGGAAGCATTAATAATACAAGAGTCAGATCGGTATTGTAGTACGCATACAATTCCAAACATCGAAAAGATTTAAGATTCACCGAAGGAACTTCCCAATATCCTGATAGCACAGATAAATAAGGTAAAGATGGGGAAGAAAAGTAATCAGTCTATTTTTACCGTTATGGGTTAATATTGTAAGTATCCCTTAAGGTGTACATATATTACATAAAAATATCATAGACGATTTCTCTCAAAAATAGACCTTGCAAGTTTATCTAATTCATCCTTGCTTTCAAAAATTAATCTTTCTATACTTGATGAACCTCTTGTTGATAGTCTAATTTGGTCATTGAAGGTATAACCAACCACTAGAATTGTTAATCTTTCTTTGCCTAAAGGGTCAAAGTGAACAATTGATTATGATTTACTATTTGCATCTGCAAATGAGAAGCTATTAACTAATGAATTGACGAAGCAATTTCTGACTTTTTCGATAATATTATTTTTTGATTTCAATGACTTTGCTATCAGGTTTTGGATATCGGAA
>JAKBQK010000588.1 GCA_021835265.1 Thermoplasmata archaeon | reverse complement strand
GTATAAAGATAGTCGAGGGGAGGGATTCGAACCCACGAACTCCTGCGAGACAGGATCTTAAGTCCTGCACTGTTGGCCAAGCTTAGTTACCCTCGCAATGAGTCGGTTTATGCATTTGGTGTATAATAAATCCTACTGATCCCACGCAGAAAGTTTCCCATTCCAAAGTTTCAAGTAAGAAACTCAATGGGCTAAAGTCACTTCTAACTGGGAGAACTATAGATTTCACGTCAGGTTACCCGGGTCATGTGTGCATGCACGAGTGAAACAATATGCTATCTGAGAAATTTCTCTTTCGTAAGTCAGTGAACAAGCTATCGCAATGATGGAAATGATCAATCTCTCTGTAACGTTAGTCCCTACGCCATTAACGATGACTTATTTCCCGGTTTAAAAGCGATATCGTGAAAATTAATCTTTTCAAAGTGGATCAGAAACCATTCTCAGAATAACCGTTCGAGGTCACTGTGGCAGTTCAACTATAATTTAAAATGCAATGTTTGTTATTCGCAGTAAAATAGCTCATTTTTATGCTATTACTGTTTATATCAAAAGTCGATCATATGTATTTTCCAAGGTTGGTCCAGTGCATCGGTAAGGAAAACAATAAAGTGCACCGTCAATTATTCACTGCAACATTAGAAACTCTTAAGTATAGATATAATATAGTATACTATATATTATGATTAAATACAAATTTGTTAAAATCCATTGGGGAAATATTAGTGCAAAGATGCAGGTGATTTTGAAATGACCATGTATCACCTCAAATGCCCAAATTGCGGACACGATTTTGATTTCAACTACAACCAGTTCGTGGGCATATCAAAGCTGGGAGTAGTTATGAGGTATGGTCCAAACTCCTTTTCCGTAAAATGCCCCTCTTGCAAAAAGCGTGAAAGATACGAAGTTTCAGATGCAGATCTGGCAGAATGAACATAAATGGTGTATTGAAATTTGACATCAAGGTGCGGCAATGAAGATAACGGTTGATGATTTTTCAACAGGATATGATGGTGTAGAGATATTGCACCACATAAATTTCAGCATTGATTTACCTGGCATATACGTTGTCCTTGGCAAGAATGGGGCTGGGAAAACCACACTTTTCAGGGCCATGGCTGGGATGTTAAAGCCTTTCACTGGAACCATAATGTTCGACGGCGTTCCTCAGGTGCAGTCTAAAGTGGGAATCGCGTATCTCAGCCACAAGAATTCTATACCTGCAGGATTGACAGTAAAGGCTGCTATGAAGTTCTTTGGCAGGGTCGAAGGAGTGTCAAGTGAGGAGGTTAACAAAATAATAGAGGAATTCAATTTAAAGGAACTCATGTATAAGAACATTCAGGACCTAAGTCAAGGACAGAAAAAAAGGGTTTCTCTCGCAAAATCACTGATCGGAAATAAATCCATAATGATTCTGGATGAACCTACAGCTAACCTTGATCCGAAAGTTTCCGCTGAAATAAGGGAACTTATCACGCAGCAGGCCCGTAGTTCCATTGTAATGTATTCTTCTCACAACCTTTATGAAGCAATGGACATAGGCACTGAGGTCATTGCGCTTAATGCCGGGAAGGTCGCATACGTCGGGGACATAAGTGGCCTGAAAACCGACAATTATAAGATTGGCATCAGGGGGAAAGGGATAGAGAATCTGACAACAGATTACACTATAGATGGTAAGTATTTCATTTTCAACCTAAAATCACCGGCAGAAGCAGCCGAGCTCATTAGCAAACTTACCTCTTCAGGTGCAATGATATATGAGGTAAAGGACTTAAGCAATCCCCTTGGAAGGTTCTTCGACGATGCCTCATAACCCAGTAGATTGTGTGTGGTGGTGCTTCGGATTATGAACAGATCAATATCCAACGGAACCAAAGTAATGGTAAGATTCAATTTCTTGAGGGCATTTAACTCCATTTACGGACTCATTTACCTGTTGATAGGCATAGTTATGCCCCTCCTCATTTCAGTACTTCTGCTATCTTCAATCAAGTCTTTTGTAAAATATCCGGTGGGAACATCATTTTTGGGGCAAATAATCCCCGCTATATTACCACTCACAGCTACAATAGGAGGAATGGGGGTTACATACCTTTTTTCAACTGACCGATCCAATGGGGTATACGAATACCTAATTGCCACTGGAAAGATCAAGATTAGAGATATCTTTCTATCGTTCTCGATCGTTACGATATCCCTGATATCAATAATTCTTGGAATAGATATAGCAACAATAATGGTGATAGTCCATTTCATGGTCCCGTCCATTGCCGGAACCATGCTTGAATTGATTGGAGTTTTTTCAGTACCTGTTGCATATGTTTCGTCCCTGATTTCTATACTTGCAATGTTGACTTGGGTATCAATGTCTAAAACATATCCGGGAGTAAATGCCCCCGGTGGAATAGGATCCATCATAGGAATTATTCCGCCCATGGTGTTTTTGCTGGTCATAGTCAGGATAATACGTCCAACTGACATAATCCTCATCGCTGGATTATTCTCAGCTGCTCTTCTCATGGTATTTATTGCCTTGCTTGTGGTTGTGGTGAGAAGGATGTCAAACGAGAGGATGCTGACATAAACTTTTGCATCAAACATTGCTCTGTCCACTTGATTAAGAACACGATCCCAATAATATGCCTAATTCCATCTCGCGTTCCTTCTTATCTCCTAACATTTTCTTTCCATATAAAATTAATTCAGTTATGCAATTTGATAGAGTTTATCCATGCGTCCGAGTTTTTTCATTTTGGTTGAGTTATCCATGAAAAACAGTCCGTACATCCAGAAGGATCATCTTGCCTAGTTCTAGCCTCTTTTAGAGAGGATCAGATCTGAGATTCAGGTCTATAGCCTTGAGAATTATGGTTGATCTTCTTAAGATGATAAAGAAATGAGGGAAATAGTTCCTGAATGCAGTGCTGGAATCGTTCAGGAAACAATATAAATCAACAATTGTAGCAGCGGTAGGTCAAATTGGAAAAGTACAGTAAATTACAAAAATGGCAAAAGAAATTGAAATCTGAAACAGAGGAATAGCTAGCCTTAAGGGAGGCAAGAGAAATAGGGTCCGAATAAAATCAGTAAAAATGTAAAAATATATTTATAGGCATTATATTTTTATTCAATGTGGAGTTAGAGAAAAAAACAGGGGCTTTCTCACAAGATGATTATGATGAAGGTGTTGCCAGAGGTTATGTATTGGCTCTCAGGAAGATTCGTGGCTATTCCACATTTGTACTGATAATTTATCCTGTTCTTATGGAATTTCTGGTAGCTTTCTTGATAGGGAACATCCTTGCCTTAGTCGGGATTTTTGCACTGTACTGGGTTATGTTCTTGTATTTACTATTCAGGAGGTACCAGATAGATGTATTGATCAGAGGTATCAATGTAAACTTTCATGAATACATTCTTCACTCACCATTTTCTCAGAGTTATTTTAAATTCTCAGTGATACCGATTCTGATATTTTTTGGTGAGTTGACAGCTTATTATGTTCGCATGACGGCATATGAAGGTGCTTCACTAATAGCTGTCATATTGCTTATTATGGTATCTGTACTGTACATGAATCCATGGTTACGGAAAGAGATCAGGTACTCAAAGCCGCTTGAATCAGATCACATCATATCAAGGCTGCAGGAAATAATCAGGGTCATCGGAATTCCAAAGTTAAATATCAGTATAATTGACGGAAATACATATAACATAGCAAATGCCTACTGTGTAGGCATCTTTCGACCTGCAGTATGTATAACCGACTATGCTCTGGAAAATTTAGGCGAAGATGAAGTTCTTGCTGTATTGACCCATGAACTATCACATTTAAAGAGAAGAGATGCACTCAGGATAGCCATTTCAGCTTTTTCAGCAACAACGGCAGTTTTGGTAGTTATTGGGTTTCTTGCATACTTGTCCACAGAACCATCCATGATACCATTTCCAATGAGGGTAGGTATATATGTGGTTTATTTCTGTGTGGCTGTATCTCTGGTGGGAATCATCTATTTACCTTCCTTCTTAAGATGGAGGGGGGAACTCAAAGCAGACAAATTATCAGTGGAATATTTCGGAAAGGATGAGACCGTTGAGGCACTTGTCAAAATACATCATCTAAATATGGTGCCAATATTCAGGGTATCTCTAACAGGAACATCTCTGATAGCAAGAATTAGGAAAATTAAGGAAAGCTGAAATACTGAGAAGCAGATTGGTATGAGGCCCAATAGCCAACAATTCTTATGGAAGTGCATGGGAAATAGGCATGATTCCTCAAATAAAAAATCCATAATAGCAGTATTCATTCATTAAGATCCATAGGGACCATAATCATCATACTCAATTTATAGTTGCAATTAAAAATAATGAAAAATAGTGCTGTTTGTTCTTTCATATATTGATATTTTAGACTGGGAGAATAACTATTTGTTGCAATGATTCACCATATAATTTTGGAAGCCCCTGAATAATAAAAATCAAACATCATATATAAAAATATTCTTACAAAGTTTAATACAATGACAGTATTTAGTGAATAATGGTAATGCCAAATAACTATCCGGATCAGGGCGAACTTGTAGAATTTGAAATTGAGGAAGAACCAAAGTGGATAACAGTGAAACTAAAGGACGGTTCAGTAATTCAGATTAAGATGGAGATCGTTGCAATAATGAGGAACGGCAACGACATGAACTCAGGACTTCCAATTTATATGGTACAGGCAACCAATATTATTAGGCTTACAAAAGTACCAAAAGAACTCATGTCCAAAAAGAAAATAGAGGACCAGAAAGGACAGACTATGTACAGGTAAGCATCATTTTTTTCATTTTTTAAAAATTAGAAATCAATTTTAACAACTTTACATTAACATCATGTGGATCAAAGAGATTGGGATATCATCAACATACTGAGAAAAAACTCAAGACTATCTAATTCTGAAATAGGGAGAATCCTGAAGATATCTGAAGGCACTGTAAGGAAAAGGATTTCCAAACTTATCAAAGATAAGGTTATCAAAGAATTCACGGTAGATCTTGGCATCAATGATGTAGAGGGTATTGTTCTTGTAAGGATAGATCCAAGAAAGACATCCATCATTCAGACAAACCTCAAAAAGAACTTCCAGGATATCTATGAATTTTCAGGAAGGGCTGATCTCGCAGTTAGAATTTCCTGTAATTCCCTTGATGTTCTAAATTCACAGGTGGATTCAATCAGGGATATTGATGGGGTGAAGGGGACCGATACACTCATCAGACTCAAATAATAAAATGTGGGATCCAAAGAGAAATGTTATTTCATGAAGCGTAGCTAAATCTGCCGATATAATTATATATGATCCAAAAATGCGATGATAAGTGATCAACATGGCAGAAGAAAACATAATCTTTGTAGGCAAAAAACCAACTATGAACTACGTTCTTGCCGTTGTTACCCAGTTTAACAACAATGTAGAAAAGATAGTAATAAAGGCAAGGGGAAAATCAATCAGCAAGGCAGTGGACATAGCCGAGATAACAAAGCACAAATTTATCAAAGAGGCAAAGTACAAGGAAATAAAGCTGGAAACAGAAGTCCTTCACGGAGAAAATGGGGATTCAAATGTATCCTCAATTGAAATAACGATGACAAGATAAACAATTTCCCTGTTTCCATTTGAAGCATTAGT
>JAKBQK010000276.1 GCA_021835265.1 Thermoplasmata archaeon | reverse complement strand
TATCGATAGCAAAATTCTTTTTGACCATAATCAACTGAAAACAAATTTTCTATAGTTGTTATCATATAATTCACTCTTTTGGCAATTTATCCTGAAATCTGATTTTGAATGCAACTGCTTCTTTTATCATATCTTCGACTCCTGCTTCTATTTCACTTTCGGAAGGAATTTTGCTATCGATATATGCTTCTGCTACTAATTCACACTCCTGATCCTCTTTGTCTAATTTACATACTTTCTTGAATTCTGGAACATCTTGTATTTTGCTATATTTTCCATTTATAAAATGTTGAAGTTCATCTTTTACTTCTTCGAGCATATTTCTTACCTTACTGCTTTCTTTTCTTACTCCTTTTCTTTTTGCAAATCCATCTTGAACACATCTTGCAAAATACACGTCATCCTTGTCAAAATCATGTGGAGTTCCCTTTTTAACTATTAAACCTACAGTACCAACACTAACTGGGTAAAATAAATCTTCTGGGAAAGTAATTACTGAAAGGAGACGATTATTCTTTAACAAAACCTCCTTTCTCCATGATTTTGTTTCTTTCTCAACCAAAACAGATATTGGCAAAATTGTGAACAGTATACCTCCATCAACCATTTGTTTTAATGCATGTTCAACAAATTTGTATTCCTTCTCAGCACCTTTCTTCAATGCAAACGGAGGATTCATCATTACTTTCGTAATTGGAGCTATTCTGCCTTTCTTATCTTCTGATAAAAATTCTGCATGATAAATCTTTTCATCAGTATTTGCATTAAGCCATTTATTGAAGCAATTGCCTTCAATCATATTGTTCTTGCCGTCCCCTCTAAATATCATATTTACAATTGCGAGGGAAATTATGTTGTCCTGTTCCTCTATCCCATAAATTCCATATAGCCTAAATCTCTCGAGGTTATCCTTATTTGAAGTTTTTTGTCTTACTCTATCAAAAGAAGCTACAAGAAAACCCCCAGTGCCACATGCAGGATCGAGAACTAAATCATTATGATTTACATCTAAGATTTCTGAAGCAAACTTAGTTATGTGCCTCGGAGTCAAGACGATTCCTATATCCTTTGCTCCATTTCCATATTTCAAAAAGACTTCGTAGAACTTACCTAACACATCTTTACCAGATCTCATGGCAGAACGTATGTTAAGATTAATTAGCTCTTGATACGTTCTTTTTATCGCTTCCTTTACCTTTATATGATTATCAGAACTTGAAGGTTCGTCTATTTTTATAAAATTAGCAAAATTAGATTTGTTATGTTGTTTCAGTATATGCTTTACTCTTGAATTTATATTTTCTATTAGAACCTCGCACTCTTGTGTTAAATCTATTTCCTGTCCATCTGACATGGCCAACAGAATAGCAGATATGAAACGTGCTCTATAGTCTTTATTAATAGAATTTTCGTGCAAGATCTCGTTTATGTTTTCTGCTGTCTCTAAAAATTCGTCTTCTGTTATTTCGACATCTTTTAAATGTGGATTTTTATTTGCCAATATGTCTTCGGCTTGTTGTTTAGAAATTAGACCTGTTATCTCTATTCCGTTTTCAGTTATAGTTTCCCAATTTTTACCATCCAGATTAAATTGGCTTTTTGCTATATATCCTTCGTCCTCATTTCCAGCTATCCCTGTAATAAAAGAGGCATGTATAATTTTACTTTCGTTTAGTTTATTAGCGTAGTAGTCCCTTGCCTCTTGAAGAGCAATGTCTATTTTTTTCCTCTCGTTTTTAGCTTCAATTATATACATTTGCTTTGCATTTATCTCAACAATGTTTTCTGGATGATCTAATGTAAATAGTTTCTTAATTTCTAGATTCTTAAGACATTCTTGCTGAGTATAAATTTGGCTCTTATTCCAACCCTTCTTTTCTACCAATTCTTTCAATATATATGCATACGCATGAACTTCGCTCTTTTTTTCACTCATAAATATCACAATCAAGACGCATGGCGTAAGCTAACGAATAGCGTATCGCTCCCCCATAATCACCAAGAAACAGTTTTTGGCATATACTTATTCCACGCTTTAGCCATAGCGTAACCTTGACATTATATATAGCAAACGAAGATAATATATTTCTTACTCTCCAACCCATGAGACCCACTTCTATTTATTCTTGCTTAGGTCATTCTTAATTAGGCTCTCTACGTAATCAGAGACATCAATATCCTTATCTATACAATGTTTCTTTACTCTTTTCCAAAGGTCTTCATCAACTTTTAAACTTGTAGTTTTCCTCGGCATATTGGTATTATAGTATTACATATTTATAAATATATTGTTTTACTGCTTTACAGTAGTAAAGCTTATATAGGAGTATTACACTATTATAGTATTATATAATACTAAGGTGTCCTTATGGAACTGCAAAAACAACTTCAGATAAGAAAGCAAAAGGGCTATGAAATAGCCTCTAAAAAGAAGATAGTTGAGCAGAACGGAGCTTGGATAGTACCGTCACAGACTAACCCAAGCAAAACATATACGGTCATACTGGGCTCATCAAGAGCACTTGCACCTGTGAAGACTTCGTGGGCAGAGGTCTGAGATGCAAGCATCAATTTGCTGTAGAATACGTAATTTTAAGGCAAGTAAACCAAGATGGAAGCGTATGTCAAATGACTGTGTATATAACAAATGTTTGTTCTCCATATGTTCAACTATTTCCATTTATTATGTCTGCTTCTTTTTTGAGGAAATTAGCTGTGTTAGTTTGATTTAGACTGTGATAGGTAGTTATCTGTATTACGTAATCCCCCATATGTGCAGTTGCATACTCGTTATATACCTTATAAGTTAAGCCATTATAGTCCCCAATAATGGAATTGGAAGCGCTGAGTATCGATTTTGTACCGTTGTGAATTGCATAAACAGTATCATTGAATAATATAGTGTTATTATAAAACATTTCCGCATCTGTTGAGTTGTTAAACTGAGAAATAGACATTGTAACAAATGGAAAGTTTGATGATGGATTTGAAGCTAGTTGATAATTTACTACAGCATCAGCTATTACGCTATACTGTCCTGTGCCAATGTTTCCGAATGTGGATGGTGCCGATGGCGTTACCAAACGTGTATTAAATATTGAACTTGCCTGCTGTGCAGTAGGGAAACTGACATTTAGAAGTTGCTGTACGGGCCAGTATCCAGAATAATACAGTACACCAAATACCAAAACGTCCATTGCTAGAAACACGCTGAGTACTGCGGCTGCAAAATATATGTTCCTTTCATTATCTGTCGCAGTCTTTAGTTTTACTTTTCTGTGTAGAAAAATGAACAGAAATATTGTTACAATTAACCCTGCTACAGAAGTAGGAAATACACCTATGAAATTGCCCAGTATGCTAAGCACTACCAAACCAACTATGAATGGCAGTATCCACCCTAATCCGAATTTTTGTTTTGCTTGTTTATCTTTAACAGCCATGCTTAAATCCCCATTTAAGAACTGACTAGTATGTGAACCTCCACAAATTATTTGTGAAACGTAATATTAATATATTTAACTATCAGAACGGGGGTTTGCTTTCGTTCATACCAATACGGTTACAATAAGTAATATCAACTGGTGAACGTCTGTAGATATCCGTGCCCCGATTGAGAGGCATCTTGACACAGTATATTTTCAGGCAGGTGGACAGATTCATGAAAAAGAAGAAGCTGATCTTGATGTAGACATATCAAACGTGGGCCATGCCAAAAATTCCGGGTCTGTCTTAAGTCAGGGAACTCTGCCCAAAGGACTGTAGTAAAGCGTATGTGCCTTTATAGCAAGATTATCAAAATCATGGGACTGGGGAACGTCTTTGCCCAATACAAATGCGACGATTCAAGAGTAAGGAAAGAATACGGATTTCATATATAAGTTTATTTATCCTCAACCAGCTGAGATGCAAGGCCCTACAATAGTATTAGCAGGAGGAATGGCATTATTATCTAATGCAGTTAGCTGCTACTTAGCCATCCTATCGTCCATGAATTTCCATTTGAGATGCTTGATGTGGACGTATCTTGGCTGTTATGTTCTATGTAATTAGCACTTACTGGATTATTGTTTGTATCTATTCCAACACAAGAACCTCCAGAATAACCGCATATGTTGCCAGTAAAGCTTACTGTAGAGAAATCAGGCAGTTGAAAATAAGAGTTGCCACCAAAAGTATAACATCCTGATGCGCCAAGGCAACCTGCTGGAGATTCAAAAATAAACATGCTATAATAATCTGAAGATGTCTTATCACACCCTATGGACTGATATTTTGAATTTGTTCCGTTTGTCCAAACCTCTTCCCATATGTCACCTCCACTGCCACAATTAGCGCTACTCAACTTGGTTTCTAATGTAACTGTCTGTCCCTTACCAGTAAACCATGATGGTGGAGTCAAGAAAAGCAAGAAATTACTACGTGGCTCAAGACGTTCTACGAAAAATGTGAAGCCACCACTACTATTGCTATTAAATAAGGTAGATGGATTTTGATTATCCCCAGCCCATGCTATTCCTCCTTGCGTTAGGTTATCACCATAAATATCTGTAGAAACTCCGGTCCATTCTCCGAAGACGCAGCAACCGGCCCCAGCCCCACTCGGAGCACTTATAGTACTTGGGATCTGCACATTGCCATATGAATTGCCAACCGGTCCCGTACCTCCACAATAAATTATATTATTATTAGTACAATACTGGGCTACCCAACCGCTCCAATCTGGAGATTGGACCCCGCTTCCAGTGAACGAAACATTCCTCACCATTTTGTTAAGGTACATATTTTTGATTACATCGTTAGATGTGTAAATGTCTGTAACAATATAAGAAGAATTATCTGGAGAAAAGAAGATTATAGTCTCCATAATCTGCGTACCATTTTTAGATTCGCCTCCGAAACTGTAATTCGCATTTATATAATATTTAGTGTTGTGTGCCAGTGTTTTGAATTGGTATGAATTTGTAACTACAGGTAATAATGCCATTCCCTCATTGTTAACAGAGCTTAGTGAAGGGATATTTATTTTATTATATTTCAGACTGCCTGAAATTAAACTATTCGATGCCATGCTTATGGATGCAAAGATTATTAATAGCGCTACACTCCCAAAAACCATAATATATGTTTTCATACTAACCCCAGTCATATAGTGCTTATTAATATTAATATACTTTACTACTTTGTTAGGTTTTCTGTAGAAGGATCTTCAAACCACGTAATAATTTTAACAGAAAGTTGGGCCTAACTCGCAAAATATATACAATCCGGAGCAGACATATTAATCCCAAAAACTGCAACCTGGTTGCTATAATTAGTAATTAATAATTTTGATCGGGGCATGTAACAATTTGTAAAACTTTGATTTATACTCAGGTTAATTATCTTAACACAAGCAGTTGTATTAACCATACTTTCAGGTATTGCGGAATGGCTATAACATGTATTGTAAACCAATATTTGTGCCGAACTAACATATACCTTCAATAATTTAAAATTCTCAAAGCGCTGGCCTGCTGAACATAGGGCCAAACTTATATCAGACGTCTTATTTTTTATGGTGCACATTCCTAAAGGCCGTAATAACGTTTCGTTTATTTTAGTGTAATTCTGAATTGGTTGGTTATTAACTTGGCCTTTAGATATACTAAATAAAACTAATACAACCACGATAATTACTAAAGCTGCAATGCCAAATAACTTCCAAACTCTC
>JAKBQK010000147.1 GCA_021835265.1 Thermoplasmata archaeon | reverse complement strand
ATGCCAAATTATTTCATTTCTAAAATTATCATATCCAAAGATTTTATCCATTTCTGTTTTTATATAGTGAATTGCATGCCAATCCAGATGGACATATATCGAGCCACTAGGTCTCAGCAATCTTTTCATCTCTACAAGTCTGGCGTCTAACCACGTTAAATAGGTTGGCAATCCACCATCCCAAATATCTTCAAAGGTCATTACTTCATTTTGGTCGCCGAACACCACATTGTAATTTCTTCCAGAAAAGAATGGAGGATCAATATAGATTAAGTCTATGGAATCAGAAGGCAAAAGCCGCATTATGTGCAGATTGTCCCCCCAGTAAAGCTTATTTGATTCTAGTTCTTTATTTCCGAAAGAAATCGTATCTATTTTCTGAAAAGGTAGGCGCACCTTGGGAAATAAATTGGTATATCCCTTTTTGCTGTTCCAATTCAATGGGGCCCTTTCAACATCAGGAATCGTACCAAACTTCTTTGGCATTCTAAAGAACTCTTCTTGCTTCGGTAACTCTATTGGTTTCTCTTCCTCCTCTTGCACAAATTCTTCTCTATAATCTATCAATTCTCGATTTTTTTCCGATTTCATATAAACACCGAAAGTAGTCGTTCATTCGTTTAGTGCCTAACTCAATATTTAGCACTAATATTTCATTATGATGATTTTAGTGACACCGACCAGTCCTGCCTATATCTATACATGAATATTATAACTTATCGCACACTTTCTTGTTCAAACTTCTCTTTAAGAAGTTTGTCGCAAAGACCCGCCAGTCAAATTATCCCTGAAAAACCTGGCGGGTCTAAAACTAAATCTTCCTAAGACCCACTTATCTTCCCTTTTTGAAAATTCATCTGAAGTTATAGGCATAAATAGAAATATTTTAATAATACTTGATGTCTCGCATTTTGTCCTATTGTCTACCTGGACAGTACTTCCTTCTGTAATTAATTCAAATGATTAGTAAAATGTGAAATTATGGTGTTCCATTTTTATTATCTCCGAAATTAGTATATAATATAAAGGGTCGAAATTTTCAGATCTGAAAATATGGTAAAATATGAAAATATGCAATTTTAGGGAATAAAAATATGAATTTAAGTTTATTAAATGTGAAAAATAACCTAATTTAGGGAATAAGAATATGAAACTTCACAAAGACATAAAACAGTCTTACTTATTGTGTAATGTGGAAATGACGGGATTCCCATCTTTAATATCCATAAACTAAAACATTAACACTTCTGAAATGGTTTTCCAATACAATGGGAAGTGAAAGTGCGGTTAAGTCCAAAATCTATCCTTCAAGAAGTCTCATTATTGCCTTATCTCCAACCACTGCCACAAATTCAAACCCTTCTTCCAAATATGCCTGTACATATTCACTTGGAACTGCTACCTGCCTTCCGCCATTGGTTCTACCCTTCAATCTATTTATGTCTGCATCTATTTGATCGTGCATCCGTTTAAATTCAAGCTTTTCAATCTCCCCAGCATCCTCACCATTGGTTATGGCTTTATAGGTTTCCATGACCCTCTTTTGATATATCTTCTCAAACGCATCCCAAATTTTAGTTCCCACCTCATCTGGTTCAAGTGCTACAATTTTATCTATCTCATCCTCTGGAACTTCAACGAAATATCTCAACATTCCCTTAACGACTTCCCTATTTACCTCGTCCTTACTGACCTCATAATTTATTGTGCCCAAATATTTTGTAGCCCTTTCATACGCCTGCCTTACTTCATCTATATGTGCCGTCATGTCCTCATAAACTGACTGCATATCTCCCTTATGACCTGAAATAAACTGCCTCCATGAATGTGTGATCATTCCTTTACTCTCTGCCAATGCCAATTGAGTTACAAAATATCTTCTTAAAACATAAGGTCTCCAGGAGAAGCCACTTTTCATAATTGCATCCTTAATATACCTGCTCACGAAAGCAGTTTCTAAAAATGAATGTCCATTTGATTGAGAAGGCAGTATCAATGGGTCTTCCCCTTTTAATTTTCCTTCCTTTAACCTCTGTTCCAGATATTCTTTCAGATAGATGCAGCCTTCCTGTGAGAGAAATGTATAATATTCCCTGTCATTCTTGCTCAATGTCGTGCGAACCCTGATTTTTAATGGAATTTTTGTTACCTCAATACTATCATTAATCTTCAAGTCCAGGAGATCTGAAATCCTTAATCCATCAGTGCCATTATAATTGCCAATTACTTCCGGTCTTACACCTGAGAATGCCATGAGGCTAATCATCAATCCTGTCTTTGTTCTTGCCTGTCTAAGGACTGTAGCCAATTGATCATTTGTTGGAACTGTTTCATTATCCTTCACTGGACGTATTCCCTTATTTCCAATCTTAATCTTAACCCTCCCTGGGACACGATTGAAGTCAAGAAAACTAACTACTGCATATATTGTTACTGCTATACCACTTCCACTCTTGCCTTCTTTCTCCAATTTTCTTACAAATTCAGTATAGGCATCGGCATAAAAATTAAAATCTTCTTTTGCTAAATTTATCAGTTTATTCGGTGCTTCCTTCATTACGGACTGCCATTTTTCCTTGTTTTCCACATAATCAACCTTATTCAGAAATTCAAGGAACATGCCAAGATTTCTAAGGTAATATCCTGCTGTTAGGTTACTTCCTGCATTATTGTTCTCATACCACTTTTTCACGAGTTTGTTTTCCAACAGTTCGTTCCATCTCTTTACCACTGCTGCCATAACCTATTATTTGGTAGAAGTATTTAATGAATATTAATTAGATAAGTTTCTATCAAATTTCACTATTAATCAAATCCCTACCGGTACATTCTTTAAATCACCCCTCAATTACTTGTATGCCCAGCTTTTTGCATTTATTAGATAGTGCAATATCAAAGGTCACCAATGGTACATTTCTTGAATGTGCATCGTGTGCTATTATCCAGTCATTGAAATCTTTGAAACTGAGGCCGTTTTCAACGATGAATATTGACACCTCATCAATCATTTTTCCCGATATCCAGGAAACCGTGAAATAATCCCCACGCAATAATTCTTCAAGTTTCATTCTAACATTTTTATTCTCTATTCCATACCTTGGAAGCACAAATCCAACTTCGACAATCGAAAGTGAATTTACAATGAGGTCTTCCGATTCGTCGATAAGCTCACATGCTCTATCATGATGCGGGGAATTCTCTATGGTATCATATACCAGAACATTAGTGTCAATCAGAACTGTCATTTACTGCTTTCCTCCCATCCCCTTTTTATTTCGCTGTCTGCATCCAGGGACGAAAGGTTATTTTTGACCTTGAACATAATTCTCTTCCCATGTTTTCCTTTAATTGTATTCTTATTTCTGAGGCGCTGGTTAATTATCTTTGATATGTTCCTGGTACTGCCATACTTTTCTATGGATTCCTTAACAATCTCGGTATAAAGTTCATCGTCAAGGTTAATTGTGGTTTTGACCATGTATGATAATCATAATGCCATATAAACATTTAATGGTTAAATGGTATAAATTTATAATTTGCTTTATTCGAACATAAATTGCATTGTATTTCTTCCATAGAAACTATATATTCAGACATCCAATAAAAAAACAATCAAGATTCAATATTTGTTTTTCTGCCAGAGAGATTTCATGAATTGAATGCACGAGACCATCTTGATGGATCAGGTTTCAAATTGTAAATAGATGGATGGATAGATAGGCTTAATACGGCTTACCGTATATACGGTTTGATGGTTAAAACAAAGATTACTGTGTCTGTGGAAAAATCAGTAGTGGATAACGCAAAATTAGCACTATTGAAAAAAGGTAAAACCCTCAGCAATTACATTGAAAACTCACTTCGCTCCCTTTCCACATCTGAAATTTTAGACAACATGTGCAAGGAGCTTAACCTCGACTGTGGATACATAAGTGGAGAGGATGTAGAGAGAAAGAGACCAGATCTCACAGGCAAAGTGTATTCAGAAACAGCAATCAGGGAAATGCGAAATGAAAGAGTCTCACGTTTATCTTGATACCAGCGCACTAATCAAGAGGTATGTTAAAGAAGAGAACAGTGATATAGTTGACAACTTCTTCCATCAGGCTCAACGCGGAGAGACAGTTATTCACCTGTCCGAGATCAACCTTGGTGAAGCAGCTGTTGTTTTCGACAAGTATTCCAGAAAAATTGGTATTGACGCGAGATCCAGACTCCAAACTATGCTGAGTGAACTAAGAATTCTTGAACGATCATCTTCTGTTGAAATATACCCTGTGAGTAGCCATATAATCCAGAAAGCCATTAAAACAGTTCTGGAATATCATAAATACATTGTCGACGCAATTCAGCTGGAAACCTGCATTGATATTGGAAATGCTGCTTTCTGTTCAGCAGATAAAGAACTCAGCGCAAAAGCCAGGAAACTTGGAATCGAAACATCTCTGTAAATAACATGATGTTCATTTCTTCTTTTTTGGCAGGATTATGATCGCATTGGTGCAGAAAAGCATTAGACAATCTCTTGCTTGGGTTCTTGCAATATTTCCTTATGACTTCAACGAAATTCAAACAGATATTTTTGACGCATACACAAACAACTTGATCATATAATCCTTGAAAACCAAAATGTTGATAAAGAATGTTAAAGATGCAGTTTTCTCCATTGTCTGGGTCGTAGATCTAGGCGAACGGATAAATTCTATTATCTCCTGTGTATGCTATCACGGGAATTCGGCGAATCAATTCTTAATTCTTGGGTTGTTTACACATCCAGAAATCAATTCATGAAAATTGATCGCTGAAGTGCAGTAACTGTCTCCACTTTCCAGAATCCCATTTTTGAACTCATTACTCTTATTCAAGTGCTTATCATCGAGCAAAATCATTGTCTCTTCTCCCCTCGGGTCTCTCTAATCTCCCTCATCATATTTTTCCTGTCGGTAAAAGTGACACCGCCCCTGAGTGATAGCAGAAGTTGCCTTTTATCTTCAGACTTGACCCGCCTTTCCAGCAAATCACTGAAGCTTTCTCCTTCTTTCTTCGCCTTGACAAGTTCGTCATAAACGGACTTCTTTATGGTAATGGTTTTTGGCATGGTCATGTTTAAGCATAAGCATATTTTCAACTTTTCGTAAATGACCATTATGAAAGGTGACGAAATTTTCCGCGTCTTCATAGTACTCGTTTAATACTTTAAGAAGGCCAGATCTTCCACCTACATAGAAGAGCATTAACCTTTTGCAAATAATCAGAAGTTTCCATTCAGGGCAACTGTCATCCGATTTAAAGAAAAAGGGGGTAAAAGGTAGAATCAGGGTATTTCTACCTCTCCTATTTGACGTCAAACCTGTCCAGGTTCATTATTTTGGCCCATGCAGCAACGAAATCCCTCACAAACTTCTCTTTTCCATCCCGACTTCCATAGACCTCGGCAACTGCACGCAATTCAGAGTGAGAACCGAATATCAGATCCACTCTGCTGGCTCCCCATTTAGTTTTCCCAGACTTTGCATCCGTTCCTTCAAACAGTGTGTGAGAATCATTCTTGGATTTCCAGATGATTCCATTATCAAGAAGATTCACAAAGAAATCATTGGTGAGCATTCCGGGATGTTCTGTGAATACCCCATTTTGAGAATGTCTGTAATTGGCATCCAGTACCCTCATTCCACCCACCAGGACTGTCATTTCCGGGATTGTGAGCGTCATCAACTGTGCTTTGTCCACCAATGAAAATTCTTCCTTTATG
>JAKBQK010000055.1 GCA_021835265.1 Thermoplasmata archaeon | reverse complement strand
GGAATAATGGCAAGCACAAGTGAACCACCTATGATGGCAAGCCCTGCAGGATTAAAGAATATCAAAGATGCTACTCCCCCTATGCCTGCTATAAAGATTGCCAGCAGTACAAGAATGCCAGAAATCACTGTTAATACTGCACCTAATGTGGTGAGGAAATACCTTAGGTTTGCCTGAGATGTCATAATAGGATGATACCCTTTCTTTATATAGATATTTGTATATTTGTAGATTAATTTCTCATAAAGCTGAACTACTAAAAAGAGAGTGCGAATAATCGTCATTCCCTTATGCTACAAATTATTTTCAAAAAAACTATGGCATCTGAAACGTATTCTGATCCGTACTTTAGTTTCAACACTTGAAGTTCTGATTTTGTGGAAATAGTGCCGTATTGGTTCAACCTGGCGAAGTAAAATAATATCGACCCCCACTTTACTTCTTCCTCGTTCTTTGGTGAAAAAAGATACATTTCTATCTCCGCCTCCTCAAATTCACCTTTAATTAATCTCTCCAGAAATGAGAATGGAAATTTGCTACCTTCAATGTTATGATTTTCACTGATGTCCGGTTCATTATGTTTTATTATTTTATCTCTTAAATGATCCATATAGTATGAAAAACTATCAGTATTCTTGACTACCAACCCGAGCTCCAGAATAAAGTAACCTAAATTATTATTCACTACCCCTTCCATTAAAAATAAAATGTCCTTATTCTGAAAATGATCAATGTTATATTTTATCACTCCTATTAAGTCCTCTGGATTACTGGATTTTATAAAAGAGTCAATCACTGGTTCAGTGCACTCAATGGGTATCCTTGTTCTGTCATCATAAAGTTTGGTTATTTCTTTATACTCTTTAAGTTCATAAAGAATAGTTGTTAATCTGCTAAGGTACCATTCGTTTTTATTTAATGATAATGCTTTCCTAAAATAGGAAATGGACTCTTTACTTCTTGCAGAATTATAACTGATTTCTCCCATGGAAAAATAAAGCAAATCTTCATGAGGCCATTTCAAAATAGCGTTTTTGCATAATTCCTCAGCTTTTTCATAAAAACTACTTTCAATCAAAAACTCTATTTCAACCAGGATTTCGGTGAAAGTTTCTCTAATTTCCATAAATCCCTTACGATTTAGTTCTTTTTCAGCCTCTTCCCTCTTTTTTGCCTTCATCAGTCTGCGTATCTTCTCCATTCTGAGAACGTTTGATTCCGGATTGAATCTAATTGCTATTTCCAGTTCTTTCATTGATTGTTTTTCCATATTTTGATACTGGAAATACCTTGATAGGATGAAATGCGCATTCCATGATGACGGTGAAATTGATATGGATTTCATCACCATTCTGTAGGCTTCATCTGGCTTCCCCATTCTAAGGAATATATCTGCCATTAGATCCAATGCTTCAGTATTCTTACCGTTAATTTTGAATACCTCATCCAATGTTTCCACGCACTCGCTATAAAATGAAAACTGATGAAGCAATCTTGCCTTTAGCATAAGGGACTTTGTGTTATCAGGGTTTAATTCCACACTTCTTCTGGCCCATATTAGAGCTTCTTCCTTGTTCCCAGAACTGTTCAGAAGTATGGATTTAAGATAAACTGTTTCAGGATCAGAATGAGTTACATTCTGAATATCATCTACAACTCTTAACGCATCATCGAAATAACCATTTTCAATTAGCCTGACTGCAAGGGCCTTCTTTTCCTCAATAGGGTCATAAATTCTTTGCATTTACCTGTACAGGATGATTAAAACCTCTCATATTGATATTTGCATTCAATTTGAATGTTATTTTAACACTGCGAATGTACCAAACTTTGATAGTTTAGATTTACTATAAAAAAATAGGTGGATGATGTAAAAACGAAATTTTCCTATTCCAGCGAATGATAAAGAGAATTTTTCGAACCTTTAGTTCATTGTACCACAACTCCTTTAAATATGAAATGAATTGATGATTATGGAAAAAAAATACATAGCGGCAATTGTGGCTGTTATAATAATAGCTGCTGGGCTGACAGGGCTGGTATATTACCAGGCTTCAGAGGCTGCAGCGAATGATGGCCATGTTGCAATGAAAGTGGCAGATTCACCAAACATTGGTGTTACTGGTGTGTTCATGACATTCAGTAAGGTGTCATTGCATAGCAATGTTTCTGGATGGACAAACTACAGTGTGAAATCACAGACTATAGATATACTTGGCCTGACCACGACCAATGCATCTTTGCTGACAAATATCACACTTAAGGCAGGAACATATACAATGATAAGACTGTATATAACCAATGTTTCAGTTGACATACTGGGAGTGAGTGTTAATTTCACGCTTAATGCTCCGTTTGCATTCATAAACCACCCATTCAAGGTTAGCGCACACGGAAACATGAATGTGATAATTGACTTCAACCTGACACAGGATCTGAATATAAACGCAAAGGTATTCACTCCTAGTGTTGGTGTGGTTGTCAGCTAAAACAATTTTTAATTTTTATAAACAACCAAAAACTTATTACAAAAATTATTCCACTTTGATTCTCACGATTTGAAGCGTATACTTAAAAATTATTTGAAACTACTTTTAAGATATCAAAAAGGATTGGTTTAGGCGTATATGAATTCTACGCTAGATATTTTATCAATTCTTTCCATATCCTCTTTTGACAGCTTTACTGAATCTGCACTCATATTGGATTCAACCTGTGATTTGTTCTTGGCTCCAGGTATTATAAGGCAGTTCTTGTGAAGTAAGTATGCGAGAGATAGCTGTGCCATTGAGCATTTCTTTTCCTTTGCCATCTTTCCCAGTTCATCTAGCACTGGCTTCATTATCTTCCTGTTCTCCGGGTTGTTAAAAAGCTCATCACCCTTACGGATATTATCCTGAGGTACCTCTCCACTGTTATACTTTCCTGTCAGCAGACCTTTTGCAAGGGGGCTGTATGGAATTAGTGTTATATTTTTCTCCTTCATGTAGGGTATGAGTTCCCTTTCTATGTTTCTCTCCAGAATACTGTATTCCATCTGGTTAGATACAATTGAATAATCCTTCATACTGTCTACCGCATCCTTGAGAACAGGTTTTGAAAGGTTACAGACACCAATCTGATCAATGTAACCTTCGCTCTTCAGTCTCTCCATGGAATGCATTATCTCTGACACTGGAACATAGGGCTCATACCAGTGTAGTTGATATAGATCGATTTTTTCTATACCCAGTCTTTCAAGACTCCCCTTCACACTTCTCTCCATTGTCCTGTAATTCTTCACATGTGGGGGATTAACCTTTGTTGCAACTATATACCTGTTTTTTGGAATTTCAGATAGGGCCTGTTTTATGAGTTCCTCTGAGTGACCCATTCCATATATTTCTGCAGTGTCGAGATAGTTCCCACCATTTTCAACATAAAACTTTATGGCATCAATAATATCCTTATCTCCATAATCTTCTCCCCATCCTCTCAGTCCAGCCTGCCAGCAGCCAAGACCAACTCTAGTTGCCTGCAGTTTACTGTTTCCAATATTTATTTTTTGCATTTTACCACATCGTGATACATGTTTTTTAAACTATCGTTATGAAAAAAGGGTTTAATTATGAAAATGTTTGGAAATAACCTACTCAAGATTATAAATAGTTCCTTCACCATCAATATGAATGTTGCATGCAGCAGGTTCCTTTGGTAATCCTGGCATTGTCATTATGTCACCAGAATATACCACAATAAAACCAGCACCTGAACTCACTGATGCAGCGGTAACCCTTAGAATATTGTCATCATTCTCAAGAGGATTCCCACTTAGTGAATACTGGCTTTTTGCCATGCAGATTGGTAATCCTGCGTAACCATTCTTTTCCATTCTTCTAATATCAGAAAGAGCCTTTTTGGAGAATTCAACCCTGTTTACACCATATATGTTCAATCCAATAGATTCAATTTTCTCTCTTATTCCGTCATCGAAATTGTAGGTATATTTGATATTATCCGTCGTCTTCTCACATTTCTCTAAAACAGTCTTTGCCAGGGATAGGGCACCATCGCCACCCTTCATAAAAACTTCAGATAACTGATAATCCATATTGTTCTTTTTCAGCATCTCATCAAGGAACTGAATTTCTTCATCGGTATCATTAGAGAATTTATTGATTGCCACAACAGGATGAAAACCGAATCCTGTCAAATTATCATAATGACGTTTCAAATTATTGAATCCACTGGCGATTCCATTATTATCCTCGCTTCTACCTAGAAGTTTCATTGCCCTGATTGTTGCAACGATAACAACAGCGGATATTTTCAAATTGCCTATTCGTGAAACCATATTAATGAATTTT
Organism: Thermoplasmata archaeon; assembly: GCA_021835265.1. Next base: position 1,431 of record JAKBQK010000055.1, on the reverse strand, counting down.
TCCGCACCAAGATCAGATCCGAAACCGGCTTCAGTTATAACGTAATCACTGTATTTCATCGCCATTTTTGCTGCCAGGATACTCGAGGTTCCATGTGCTATATTTCCAAATGGACCTGTGTGAATGAACGCAGGCACGCCTTCCGTGGTCTGAACAATATTTGGTTTAATTGCGTCAGAGAGGATGGCTGCCATTGCACCCTCAGCTTTCAGATCACCAGAATAGACGGGTTTTCCATTTATGTCGTAACCAATAAGAATTTTCGAAAGTCTTCTTACAAGATCATCATAATCCATGGAAAATCCCATAATTGCCATTATCTCTGAGGCTGGTGTGATAACGAAACTGTCCCTTGTGAGTGGCCCATTTTCCTTACCACCAGCGTTCAGTATCGTGTCCCTCAGCGATCTATCATTCATGTCTATTGTTCTTGGGAAAGTTATCTTCTCCGGATCAATTTTTAACTGGTTCCCATGGTAAATGTGATTTTGTATCATTGAGGAAAGAAGATTATGGGCACCTGTGATTGCAGGAAAATCCCCCGTAAAAAGAAGGTTGATCTTGTCAGATGGTTCAACTTTAGATTTTCCACCACCGGTTGCTCCTCCCTTTACTCCAAAACATGGTCCCATTGATGGTTCTCTTATACTGATTGAAACATTCTTACCAAGTTTTTTAAATGCCTGTGATAGACCGATGGTGTTTGTGGTCTTTCCCTCACCGTACTTTGTTGGTGTCATTGCTGTAACTAAAATGAGCTTTCCATTCTTATTTCCCTTATCCAGTGCCTTAAGGCTAATTTTTGCCATGTATTTTCCATAATTTTCTATGTAATCCCTATCAATTCCAAGGTTTATTGCAGTATCCATTATATTTTCCATACTTATCCTATAAGCATGCTCACTAAAATTATAAATATACCCTGACTATAAATTGCGTCCATGATTCCAAAGAAATGAGTATACTCCTTAATTCATTTTCGTAATGATTTCGGCATCAGATTCATCCTTTTTCTTCAGTATTTTTCCTGAGAAAATAAGAAGCAAAATACTTACTGCAAAAATACCGGCTGCAAGAATCTGCCAGATTGTTGAATACTCATGGGTATAGTCACTTATGAACCCAGAAAATGGTGTTCCTAGGATTGTTCCAAAGGAGATAATGAGCAATCCAAGGCCACTGTAAAGACCGATCTTTCCCCTTGGTGCTATCTCCGAGATTACGGTTATGTATACCCCATTCCATCCTATGGCAGTTAGACCCAGAACAAATGACATCCCTATGGCCAGATAAAAATTCAGGGTAAGAAAAGAGTAAATAAAGAAAAATAGAGAGGAGAGGATCATCACCATTATGAGAGAAAGAATCCTTCTGTTTGGAAACAGTCGATTACTAAGGGAAGCCCATAATATTCTTCCTATGAATGATCCA
>JAKBQK010000072.1 GCA_021835265.1 Thermoplasmata archaeon | reverse complement strand
CTTGGCGGGCTGTTGCTAATTCTCATGGGCATAGGATTAATCTGATCTTCTTGTAGTCGCTAATGTGGTTCGATGTTTGAGGCTAATAAGGTCACAAACATCATTATTTATATTCGCAGTTAATTTATAAAAGATTTAAGACACGCAATAAAACAGGCAGGTCAAATTATACCTATGAAAATTCTCTTGTTGAACCGAGGATACCAATATTTTACCGGAGTGTCAATTTTTTAGGATACCATGATACCACTTTTCCATGATATCCAAACATGTCAAAATGTACTTTTTGTCATGTCATGAATTCGATCCCATTCTCCCCTTTATATACTGACCTTAACCTTTACACAGAGATCTCTCATGTCACTATTAACAAACATATTTAAAGACTTACATAATGTCATGTTATGCCTTTGCCGGTTCCCAGGAGCATGATGATCCAATCTTCCGGAAGATCTCTATCGATAGATTTTTTTTCTGATGAGGAAGTTCAGAAGATCTTCTTTGAGATCTCGCAGAAGATCATAACAGATAAAAGAAGGTCAGAAAAGCATAAGAGATATTTTCTCCTGGTGCAATTCTTATACCGGACAGGTGCCAGGATCGATGAGGTCCTTATCATCAAGCCGTCAGATATCAATCTGGGAACAAATTCAATCAGAATGAAGACACTCAAACAGGGAAAAGACAAGAATGGTATTCAAAGAGAGAAATATCGAATTATACCACTGCACTCAGAGCTGAGGGATGCATACATGCAATATCTCCTGGACATGAACATTTCAACAAAATCTGAGGATCCTTTATTTCCGATGTCGAGGCAGGTAGTAGATCTTTATCTTAAGAAAATGCAGGAGAAGCTTGGCTTTAAGATTCATGCACACAAATTCCGGCATACCTTTGCTGTTAAGGCCATAATGGATCAGGTTCCATTGAATGTATTGCAGCAGTGGTTAGGGCATTCTTCTGTTTTTACTACGAGTATTTACACCCAAATTACAGGGATGGATACTTCGGAATTCATGGAGAGAGTTAGGTAATTACGGTTCCCTTTTTATAAATTAAAATCTAAGGAATGAACACCTTAAGTATCTCTCTTATCTGCAAAGACGCCGTCCTGCAATATCTCGCAAGTTCAAATAGTACTGAATTCTCTGCGTCTACAAACATCTGCTCAACCACTCCAGAAACTAATATTGGACCAGAATAATTAATTGCGAGACTTAAAGCCTCAGGTACTTGTAAATTAAGATCGTAAACAATCAATCTCCTCAATCTGCGCAAAACTTTCCTATAATAATTAAAATCGGATAGAACTCGCTTCCAAGGTTTCCTATTTGTAGGGTCGAGCATAATAGTGAAAAAAATGTGTCCGGAAACAGTATTCCTGATCTTATTGAGGTTACTCAGAATCATATTCAGTTCTTCCAGTTTATTAGGTTCTTCATCGCCATGGTCGTAGTTAAACAATAACCTCTGCGCAGAAATGTAAGGGCCGATTATATTGACAACTTCGTTCGCCACTTTATTGAAGGTATACCTCTTCTTGTAGTTGAAGAGGGTATCTCTTAATTGTATCGCTTCATCAATATCCTTCTCCCTCTTCACAAAACAAGCGGCAGTAATCAGTATCTGTTCAATATACAAAGTGAAATAGAGAATTGCGGCTTGGGGAAGTCCAAGGCTCAGAGATCTATCCGCTTGCTCGAAAAGCAAATTAACCCTTAAATTGAGAGTAAGATGCTTTGGAATTCTCTTCATCCATCAATCCCCATAACAATAACTGGAATATCAATATCCGCAACTCCTCTGTTCTCGAGATCCCATTTGATGTGCTCGAAATATGATACACCGGAGCACATCACATCTGATCTGCCATGTGTTTCATAATTGAGAGGGAATTAGTCTCCCGTATTTAGTGTGATAATCACATTATACCTTTCTTAAAATTATAATGTTTCAATTCTTCATTACAGCATTGAGGGGCTTTTTGTTGGTCGTTTTGTGACAGAACATTATAATTATATCCCAAAATTATAATGCGGTCATAATTGGATGAAGGAGCAGAAATTTACGAGGAACAGATATCTGAGGGCTCGAAGAGAATTCTTAAGGACATTTTAATGATTAATCGACCCGAAGATGTATATCATAAATTTGCTAAAGAAAGGAGTCAGAGACAAGGAAAATAAACGAAATTTTATGAAAGACAGTGCCACACACATAGTGACTTTTGTCTTGCTTGAATTTTAAGTTATTTTGGGCTCCTTCAATCCAATGTATAGATTTTGACAGTGTCCAATGCGCGAAGTTAAGTATATGATTTTACAATACATAATACATATTATAGTATTAAACTACATTAAACAAGGTTTTATATTCGAAAAAACTATAAACAAATAGTTTATATGAGGAAAGAGCAAAGCTTAGGGGATGGATATTCATTGCCAAGAAAGAAATCTGAAATTAAACATAAGAAATCTATTAGCGTGACAATTACACCTGAAAATGTTCAAGAGATCAACACACGTTTTGATGAATGGGGGTATAGAAGCGTTTCTCACTTAGTTGATGATGCAGTAAGCAGGTTGATAAAATTAAAGAAGAAAGGGTACAGTGATTCAAATGAAAATTGAAGATATGGTTCCAAATATTCAATATCAGGAAAAAGGATTAGATAAATTCAATGAAGATGAATCACACGGAAAAAATCACAAAAGAAACACTTTTATCTGTAAAATATGTGGAAAGAAAACAGATGCTTTAATAGAAACAGAGAGGGCTAATGAGGAGGTTTGCAGAGAATGTTACGGCAAAAGAAAGGACAATAGAAAGAATGCGTTGAATGATTTAACAGGACATGAATGGGCTCAGAATAGTAGAAGTGTAGAAGAGTACGATGGGTTCAGAAGTAAGAAACAAAAATTGCATGGAGCTTGCTTTCCACATTCACTTGCAATACAACAAATTAAAATTTACACAAAAAAGGGACAAGTTGTGTTTGATCCATTTGCAGGAGTAGGAACAACCATGGAAGCAGCGGAAATATTGGGGAGAAAATCCATAGGCATAGAACTCAAAAATGAGTTTGCAGATTACGTAGCTAGGGACATTATAAATAAGGATAATCATAAAATATTCACTGATGACGTTAGAAATCTTCACAAGTATGTCCCTCCAAACTCAGTGGATTTCATTTTGACAAGCCCGCCTTATGGAAATCTCCTAAAGACAGTCAAGGGTGAATTTGCATATAAATGGAAAGAACACTCTAAATTGAATCCTGCAAAGAACCCAAACCCATACTCAGAAAATCCCTTAGACTTAGGAAATTTAGATTATTCTGAATTTTTGGTTGAGTTGGATAAGGTAATGGAACTTACTTACACGGTGTTGAAATATGATTGCTACGCTGTTTGGATTGTTAAGGATTATAGGGATTTGGAAAATGGTAGGCCACTTGTCAATTTCCATTCAGATGTAATAAAATCTGCAGAAAAGGCAGGGTTTAAACTCTGGGACATTAGAATTTACAGCCAAACTAGGTTTAGGCCTTTGGTGGTACTTGGTTACCCTTCTAGAAACTTCTATCTTAACATTGGACATTCCTATATTCTTGTTTTCAGAAAGAACGTGAATTTAAATGGTACAAAAAAAAATAATTGAAGATGAGTTCAAAAAAGGACCAGACCATGTATTTCTAGAGTTGGAGAAGTATAAGCAAAATTCCTATTTGACTCACAATTTACATCCATATCCTGCAAAATTTATACCCCAGATACCAAAAGAGCTCATCGTTAGACTTTCCAAAAAAAACAATTGGGTACTAGACCCATTTTGTGGTTCAGGCACAAGTTTGGTGGAAGCCAGACTAACTGGCAGAAATTCCATAGGAGTAGATGTTAATCCTCTTTCTTGCTTAATCAGTAAAGTAAAAGTCACACCTTTAAATTCAGATGACCTCTCCAAGATTGAGAAAGTATCGTTTCAAATCAGGGAAGACATTTTGAGAGGCGCAAAATATGAACCACCAAATTACAACAATATAGATTTGTGGTTCTCTTCACAGTCAAAATCCTCTCTTTCAGTGATCAAACATTATTTGGACGAACTTGAGAAAGGGAAAGTGAAGGATTTTCTGAGTGTCGCTTTCTCTTCCATTATTGTCAGGGCTTCAAATCAAGAAAGTGATACAAGATACAAATCCGTCAAACGAGATTTAACAAAAAAACAGATTTGGGGCATGTTTGATAAGAAGATACACGATATGAGGGATAGAATTAACGCATTTAGATCAAACGCATACCCAACGGTTTCAGAAGTTTATAATGGCGATTCTAGAAATCTATCTTTCATAGATCAAAAAATTGATCTTGTTGTCACCTCCCCGCCATACTTGAACAGCTATGATTACTACCTTTATCATAAGCACCGAATGTTATGGCTGTCAATGGATCTTAGGACTACCCAAGAACTAGAATTTGGATCAAGAAATAAACACAACGATATGGGGGAGTCCTTAGAAGATTACCTCAGAGCATTAAATAAAGTTATCGCATCCGCCACGAAAAAGCTCAATTGTGGGGGGTATTTTTCAATTGTTACGGGTGATGGAATACTAAGGGGAGAATTGATAAAAATGAACTTAGAAATGGATCAGCTATTCAAGAACTTAGGCTATAAAAAATCAAGGGAAATTCGATTTAATCAGAGAAAATATACTCGCACTTTTACTAAAAATATGAAAAAGATTGAAAAAGATTCATATATTCTGATTTATGCTTACTAGATGGAATCGAATCTTCTATCACTATATTTTGCATATTCAGAGCTCCCTGTTTTAATGAGTTTTATTACAAACCATATTTTTGGGTATACTGATCGCCTGAATTCCAGAACATCGTCCACGCTCAATTTGTTGAAAATCTCCCTATTATGAAATGTAAATCTTAGTTCAATATTTGGTCTAGCATGACTTGGAGCTGGAACGTATCTTATCGCTCTAACCCCTTCTACCAGCTCCGTCTTCCCATATTCTTCAAAAGAGATGTCAAATATAACCTCTTCTTGCTGTCCACCACTCAGTTGAGTCGATAGCCCGTTCATAGGTGGAAACAGGTCTAGATATCTTATTGGAATTATTATTTGACCCGGGGCACTGGTTTTACTTATATCAAATTTGCTCAATTTTTTCCAAAATCCATAAGCAAATGAAGGGAAGGGTGAGTGCATTGCTGTCACTTTAGATGTTGCCATTCCCGAACCAACTATACGTCTAGTTCCGAAAAGTCTCATTGGCTTCACCTTTTCATTTCTCTCTCTCTTTTCATCCGCTTCCTCGTCAGAAATGTAGTTGCCAGCGATTAATTTGTCAAGAAGTTCCGAATCTAGTTTTTTGCAAAAAGATTGCCCGTAGCCTAAATATTTATCGAATAGCTCATGGAAATCTTGGAAATCCTTTTTATCTGTAGCTATCGAAAAGTCAAAGTCTAACCGGATGTCTAATTCATGATTTGTGTACAATCCTCCAGAAGTAAGATTGCTGGAGCCTAAAAAAACGAGGCCACGTAGCTCGTTTTCAAAAATATAAACTTTCGGGTGAAAAGAGGTGAAACTGTTCTCCTCGAAAAAGACATGACAATTGTCAGCGTATTTTAACAGCAATTCTAAAGCTTGTTGGCTAGTTAATCTCTGGCTCAAACCCACTATAACATTGACCTTTCCACCAATAGCCCTAAATTGTTGTAAGAATGGAGATATTCTTGAAACTCCACTTATCTATG